>JAZUBD010000066.1:0-4513 GCA_045638305.1 Lachnospiraceae bacterium | reverse complement strand
CACTCCCCCGATTATCGCAACTCCTACTCCCTGTTCCAATAATTCCCGCATAACTGCTCCTTTCCGCCATAACGCGTTTTTTTCTGAACACAGTATACATTATTTTACATTTTTTGGGAATTATTTTGTAATAAAAAAAGCAGAACACGTCTGCTTTTTTCGACATATTATACTCTGTTTCTACGTTTCCGGTAAGCTTCATACACAAAAAGTGAGGTGGCTACTGCCGCATTTAAGGACTCCGCCTTACCCTCCATAGGAATCTTTACCAGACAATTGGCCGTCTCCGATGCCGCATCGCTCAGCCCGTTCGCTTCATTTCCGATTAAGATAACAGAACATCCCGCGTACTCCGGCTCATCATAATACTGCGTTCCCGAAAGATGCGCCGCATAAAGTGTGGCTCCGCTTTTCTTCATCTCCTCAAGCTCCCCCAAGAAGTCCTCTGCGTAAAAATGCGGCACCCTGAAAATTGCTCCCATGGTGGAACGTACTACCTTCGGATTATACATATCCACCGAGCTTCCGCTGAGAAGCACACCGGTCACACCGGCAGCCTCTGCTGTACGAAGTACGGTTCCGAGATTACCCGGATCCCGTAAATCCTCCAATGCAATCCATACCGCCTCTTCTTTTGCAAGAAGAGCCTTCTTATCATACTGCGGGATACGTACCGTGGCCAAAATCCCTTGAGGCTCCATGGTCTCTGCCATGGTCTTCATCACATTCTCGGATACTGTCTCATAGGATACACCTGTCAGCATTTTTCTCTGATTGTCTGTTTCCAGATATGCCTCTGTGACATAAACCTCGCAAATAGCATCCTTTGCATCCCGTAAGACTTCTTCAAACAACTTTCTTCCTTCAATTACAAACAGCCCCTGCTGTCTCCGTTCTTTTCCTTTTTTCTGCAGTGAAACAATATTTTTCACCCGCGGATTTGACGTACTGCTAATCATATCACTTTTCTTCATTCTAGTTTTGTCTGTTTTTACGATTCCGCTTCTTCACTTCATACATCAGTGTATCCGCTTCCTCAACATAATCGTCCAACTCCGCCTCTTTCTTCGGGTCGGTCAGAACATATCCGATGCTGGCCTCAATCTTATAATCAAGACCGGAGGAGCTGTTTTCCTTTTCCAATTCATCCTCCAGATACTTCTTAAAGGCTTCCGCTCCCGCTTCGTTCTCCACATTACCGATAATAAGGAACTCATCACCGCCGTAGCGTACCGCAATCTTATCATCCCCCGCACAACGCTTTAACACATTGGAGAACATAATAAGCGCGTTATCACCGTGGGAATGTCCGTATATATCGTTAATCTCCTTTAGACGATCCATGTCCATAAACATAACCATCAATGGTTTCCCGTAAGCTTTACTCTTTTCGAACATCTCATAACCGTCTCGCATATAACCGAAACGGTTATACATATCCGTTAACGCATCCTTCACATATACGCTGTCAAGACGTTTATTTACCTTACGAAGATTCTCGAGATTTCGCAAGTTACCATAGGCATTGTTGATACCCTGCGTCAGGAACAACACCATACGGCGGAACAGAGCCGCTCCGGCGTCTACAATCACCCAGTATCCCAAGCTCACACCGAACTTCTGTAACGGAATAAATAAATAATCATGGGTCTCTTCATCGTTCTGCTGTAAATACTCCGGCACATAGTCCTTCGTATCCATAATCATCGGTTCTTCCTGAGAAACACCATGCTTCATACCGCTTAGCACATACTGCTTCTCATCAAATCCCGGCTTAAAATCAAGTTCCAGCGCATGTGTGCCGTAATATACATCCTGATTGACACACATACAATATCCGTAAATATTGAAATTACGCATAATCTCAAGTAAGTAGAAATTATACAATCCTTCGTGATCCGCAATCGCAAGATTCTGACGGACGGTATTCAATATTTCGTAATACGCAACCTCTTCTTTTACCCTGGCATGAATCAGACGCTGTAACTGACGGGTATCCAACTCCACCAGTTCTTCCGGTGCAAAACAGCCGCAGCTTCCCCGCAGTACTAACTTCTGTTCATGACTCACAAGCGTCGGAACCTCTTCCCCGGCAATGAGACGCAACAACACGTCACACCCCAACCGTCCCATCTCAAAATAATCTTTATCGATGGTAGAAATCAACGGAGTACACCCTCTGGAATTATCATCATTGTCGTAACCGACAATCAGAAAATCATCCGGCGGATACTTGCCGTCTTCCTCAGCCGCCTGACAATACCCCAGTGCCATGGCATCATTTGCACATACTACCGCATCCGGAAGCTCAAGCCCCATCTCCTTAAACTCCGCATACGCCTGTCTGCCGTCCATATCAATAAACCGGTAATCCCGGATACGACGCTCGTCAACCTTGATTCCGTTTGCCTCTAAGGCATCCCTATATGCTTTCTTTCGAAGAATATTATCCGGATGCTCCTCAGAACCACCTACATAATTAATATCGCGACATCCGTGTTCCTTAATCAAATGCTCTACAATACGATACTCCGCCATGTAACCGTCCGGAATTACGGAATGCATCCCCTTATATTCACAATCTAACGAAACCTTCGGTTTATCACAGGTAAGAAGTTGCGAATAATAAGTCTCCAGCATCTCATATCCCTGCACTACATTTACCGAAAAGATAAATCCATCAAAATCATCCGGATTCGGCAACGCAAACGCGTTAAAGTTACCAAAATTCTCAGGGTCTCTTACTCCATACGCCGGAAAACTTAAAAATGTATAGACATCAATACCGGTACCGGCCAGACGAGCCTTGATTCCGCTCATGGTGGCATTAAGAAGTTCACCCTCGGAGGTAGCGATAATCAAACCGATTTTTCGTTTTTTCATTCGTATCTCCCCCTTCCATTCCGATTCTTCTATCTGTATATATTCTTATGTTTATTTTACCGCTTATTACTCGTTTCGTCAAACACTTTTTTATAAATCTGTCTTCTTGCACTTTTTCTTTCTATATTGTATAATATCGAATGTAATTTCAAGGAATAACCCTTAAAATTTTTATAAACAAAGGAGTTTTATTATGACCACGGCAGAACAATCCCTTGCCCTCCATAAGGAATGGAACGGCAAGCTTACCACAGAAGCAAAATGCAAAGTAAATTCCAGAGAAGACTTGGCGCTAGCCTATACCCCGGGCGTTGCGGAGCCTTGTAAAGTGATCGCAGAGCATCCGGAGGAGGTATACCGCTACACCATCAAGGCCAACACGGTTGCCGTTGTATCCGACGGCAGTGCGGTTCTCGGTCTCGGCAATATCGGTGCAGCCGCAGCCATGCCGGTCATGGAAGGAAAATGTGTCCTGTTCAAGGAGTTCGGCGGCGTAAACGCCTTTCCGATTTGTCTTGATACCCAGGATACGGAAGAAATCATCAAAACCGTTGTCAACATTGCTCCGGCTTTCGGCGGAATCAATCTGGAAGATATTTCCGCTCCCCGTTGCTTTGAAATCGAATCCCGTTTAAAGAAGCTGTTACCGATTCCGGTATTTCACGATGACCAGCACGGTACGGCTATCGTGGTTCTGGCCGGTATTATCAACGCCTTAAAGGTTGTAGGCAAAGACAAAGAAGAGTGTCAGGTGGTGGTAAACGGTGCCGGTTCTGCCGGTATCGCTATTTCCAAGCTTTTATTAAACTACGGTTTCAAAAAGCTGACACTCTGTGATAAAGTGGGCATGCTCTCTAAAAAGACGGAAGGCCTTAACTGGATGCAGCAGGAAATGGTGCAAATCACCAATTTAGAGGAAAAAGAAGGTACCCTGGCAGATGCGTTACAAGGTGCCGACATTTTCATCGGTGTATCCGCTCCGAATATCGTAACCGAGGAAATGGTAGCCTCCATGAATTCTGACGCCATTCTCTTTGCCATGGCAAACCCGGTGCCGGAAATCATGCCGGACCTCGCGAAAAAGGCCGGTGCCCGCGTCATCGGAACAGGACGCTCCGATTTCCCGAACCAGGTCAATAATGTAGTTGCATTTCCGGGTATCTTCCGCGGTGCACTGGAAGGCCGCGCCGCTCAGATTACCGAGGAAATGAAGCTGGCAGCAGCTCTTGCCATTGCAGGACTCGTATCCGACGACGAGCTTTCCGACGACAATATCCTTCCGCAGCCTTTTGATCCTCGCGTTTGCGATGCGGTCAGCGCGGCGGTAAAGGCTCATATCCGGTAAGTACGTATGCTTACCGCAAACGACTATTATCGTACCCGCTTCGGCGGCAAGGTATACCGCATTTCCTTAAACGGCGGCATGTCCTGCCCCAACCGGGATGGGACACTGGATACACGAGGGTGCATCTTTTGCAGCAGAGGCGGTTCCGGCGATTTTGCCGCTCCCTCCACATTGTCCGTTACACAACAATTAACGGTAGCAAAACAAAAGGTAGCCGCAAAGCTTCCGAAAAACAAAGCAGACTTTGCCGGGTATCTGGCCTATTTTCAGGCCTTCACCAACACC
>JAZUBD010000065.1:0-1012 GCA_045638305.1 Lachnospiraceae bacterium | reverse complement strand
GGTAGGTATCTTCGGAGAAGTCCTGATGACCCGGTGTATCCAGAATATTGATGCAGTAGCCGTCGTAATTAAACTGCATTACGGAAGAAGTAACGGAAATACCTCTTTCCTTTTCGATTTCCATCCAGTCGGAAACCGCATGCTTTGCGGTCTTTTTTGCTTTAACGGATCCGGCCAGGTTGATGGCACCTCCGTATAATAACAGCTTTTCGGTTAAGGTCGTTTTACCGGCATCGGGGTGGGAGATGATGGCAAAGGTACGACGCTTGTTGATTTCTTCTGCGAACTGTCCCATGGTTAAATCCTCATTTCTATCTTTAAACTATAGTTTTCTCTGCAAACTCATTGATTATACCATAACTTGGGAGGAGATTCAATCATATTTTATAGGCGGAACCGGCGGTAACAAAGCAATTCTGTTGAAAAGATTTGCGGGCAATGATATAATACAGACAGATGTTTAGGTGTGCGGGGGTGTAGCATGGCAACAGAAAATGCAAAAATATGGGAGTATCATATAGCCGAGCCAAGAGAACTTCGTCCGATTCATTACCTCATGGCGGAACGTAATAATAAATCAGCCATGGAAGTTGTGGACAGAAATGTAAAAAGAGTAATTATAGACAGACTTTTGGATGAATCACGGAAGGAAGTTATCGTTCCGGAGGAATTGGAAGGATATCCGGTAATGGAAATTGCCGGCGGGGCGTTTCGAAACTGTAAGCAGTTAGAATCGGTGGAAATTCCGGATACGGTATCTGTAATCAAGGGAGAGCTATTCGCCGGATGTGAAAACTTAAAGCAGGTAAAATTTCCGAATGGAATCAGTCGGCTTGGACTTGGTCTGTTTAGGGATTGCATTAGTTTGACAGAAATAGAATTGCCGGACAGCATAAGAGGCATCAACGCTGAAATGTTCCAGGGATGTACTTCACTAAAAAAGATAACCGTTCCAAAGAATGTATATTTTCTGGGGATGCATGCATTCGAAAAGTGTGATTCCCTTGAAATG
>JAZUBD010000064.1:0-5123 GCA_045638305.1 Lachnospiraceae bacterium | reverse complement strand
CCCAAGCTTTTCCGGTCTTCATAAAAATCCCTCTTTTCCTAAAATTCACCCTGCTTGTATTATAACACAAATCGAAAATTTGTTCAATTGATTTTTATAAAAAAGCGGCTCTCCCTTTCGGAATTGCCGCTCATTTTTCTTTATTCCGCAATCACTTCTTCCTTCTCGATTATTGCAGGATAAGTCCTTTTTCATACAGCTTCTGCACGGAATTCATAATACCGAACTTTGCATGATACCAGGTCAGACCGCCCTGGAAATACACATTGTACGGCTCTGCCACCGGTCCGTCTGCGGAAAGCTCGATGGAAGCTCCCTGAATAAAGGCTCCCGCCGCCATAATCACATCATCATGATACCCCGGCATTGCCCACGGCTCCGGCACCACATAGCTATCCACCGGCGCTGCTTCCTGAATACCGTGACAAAATGCAAGCATTGCTTCACGACTTCCCAAGGTTACCGCCTGGATAATATCAAAGCGTTCTTCTCTTCCTCTCGGAACGCACTTAAAACCAAGCTTTTCGTAAATATTTGCCGCATAAATTGCTCCCTTAAGAGCACCTGCAACCACCGTCGGTGCCATAAAAAGTCCCTGGAAGAAGGAACGGTTCAGTCCTAAACTTGCGCCAACCTCCTTACCCAGCCCCGGGGCCGTCAGACGGTATGCACAATTGTCCACATATTCCTTACCGACGATATAACCGCCAATCGGAGCCAGTCCGCCACCTGGATTTTTGATCAAAGAGCCGACACAAAGGTCTGCGCCCACATCCGTCGGTTCAATGACCTCTACAAACTCACCGTAGCAGTTATCTACCATACAAATTACATCCGGCTTAATCATCTTGATGTAGGAAATCAATACACCGATACGTCCCGCGGACAGAGTCGGTCTTGTCTGATAGCCCTTGGAACGCTGAATTGCAACGAGCTTTGTCTTCTCGTTAATGGCTTCCTTAATCTTGTCAAAGTCAAAATTACCGTTGGGCAATAAATCCACCTGCTTGTAGGTGATGCCGAACTCTGCAAGAGAACCCTTTGTCTCACGAATACCGATAACCCCCTCCAAGGTATCATACGGCTTACCAACCGGAGACAAAATCTCATCTCCCGGACGCAGATTTGCGGACAATGCAACCGTCAACGCATGGGTACCGGAGACAAGATTCGGGCGCACCAGCGCACTTTCCGTATGGAATACATCCGCATACACATCCTCTAAGGTATCTCTTCCCAAATCATCATAGCCGTAGCCTGTAGAATCATTAAAATGGGTATCGGACACCTTATTCTTCCGCATGGCAGCCAGCACCTTTAACTGGTTGTACTCCGCCACCTCATCAATGGCCTGAAAACGTTCCTTTAAGGACTCTTCCACTTCGTTGCACAAATCGAATACCTTATCATCGATTTTGCTGTCCTTGTACATCAGTCTTAAATAATCGTTCATGGTAAAATCTCTCCTGTATATAAAAATTTTATTTAGTGTTTGGGTTAGAATTGTTCTAATTCTTTCGTCTGAATCATCATTATTGGTTTACATAAATATTATATGGATATATTTCCGTATCCCATTGAGGTTTAAATCCGCCTAATCTCAGTTTATTGCAATTTGGTCGGATCTGTTTTTTTGCATTCCCCCGACTAAACCGGCTTTTTTACGGATTGGTCGGGTATATTATCACGTCTTACCCCGACTAATTCTGAATTTATCTTTTCTAGTCGGGGTTCCTCTTGAATTTTACCCCGACTAAATGATTTTATATTCTTGCTAGTCGGGATACCCTTCAAATTTCACCCCGATGATTTCATTCCTTTTACAACTTAGTCGGGATTACTGTGCATATATCACCCGACCAATCAAGATTTTCAAGGATTCAGTCGGTATTCTATCAAAGAATGCCCAGTCTTACCGCTTCTTCAATCAACTTCGGTTGAATATCCGGATAGGTCCAGTTCTCCGGTAAGTCATCCGCAAAAATAACCTTCTCGATTTCGCTATGAAGTTCCTCTTCAAAGGAAGTTACCTCGGCATAGTATAACATCCCAAAGGTTTCTTGTCCACTGTCTTTTTGTACAGAGTAGACACAAACTGGCGTGAGTGTATATTCTAAAGCTCCTGTTTCCTCGTAGAGTTCCCGTTTCGCAGTATCTTCGATAGATTCTCCTGATTCTCTGTGCCCTCCCGGCACTTCATAGGTAGTCCGTTCTTTGTGCTTACAAAACACCCATTTCCCGGCGCTTTTTGTGATGATGACGGCAAATTTCAACATTAATTCGTCAATGTTCTCATAAAATCTAACCTGAGTCATTGTTATTGCTCTCCTTCGAAAAACCTTACAATCTCCTCTACTCCCGCAACCGCCTGCATATCCTCGATTGCCGGCACCCGGTCCGTATTATGTGAGCAGACCAACGGGTAAATCTCCTTGCAATTCATGTTTTTCAACAAGATTTTTGCGGTATCATAGGCCTGATCCGGTTTCCCGTCACCGCCACCCACCAAAAGCACCGCACCTTTTTTAGGCGTGAGTCCGCTCTCTTCCTTACGGAAAAACCTGCTGCAAAAATAAGTCTGCAAACGGCTTCCAACGGACAACATCGGCCCTGTCAGTTCCGAAAAATATACCGGCGACGCAATCAGCACGTTATCGCAATCCTCAAGATACTCGTAAACCTCCTGCATTTCATCCTGTATCGCGCAACCGCTCTTTTCCTTACAATATCTGCAATCCAGACATGGAGAAATGTTAGCGCGGTAAGCTTCCACGATTTTAACTTCTCCCGGTAACTGCGCTGTAAAAAGCTTCAGTAAACTTACCGTATCTCCGTTTCTTCGGGAAGAACCGTTAAAAATTAAGGTTTTCATGGGCACCTCCTACTCAATTACACTTCCGTGAAAATAACACTCATATATCTGCACGCCCTCATAGCAAATAGTTTCATACCCCTGAAACCAAACAAAATCCCCATCCACCTTGCAATCATAGGTATAACCGTCATTCTCATAATGCTCCGGTCCGCGAAACGGCTTATCAAAGGGCACCAAAAGAAGGGCCTCCTTTAAGAAATCTCCACTGAAATTTTCTCCGGTAACCCGGCCCGCATAATTCATGCTCCAGTAAGGTTTCCCCTGAATCCAGAGGGCTTCTTCTCCTACAAACTTTCCTCCGCCCAGGAAAGTATCGTAATACATGTAGTCCCCTTCGGAGTACACCAAATCATGGGATTTCGGACGGCAGGATGTGGTTTCCGCGCCTTTTCCCGCATAGGTGTTTTGTTTGGCTTTTATCAAAAATTTGATTATTTCATTCATTTCGTACACCTCCGATATTTCCCTTGCCTATTTTTCATATCGCCGACACTTCTCAATCACCTTATAAAACGGCTCAATTTCACCTTCCGAAACCTCCATCTTCGCCAAATATGCACTTCCGAAAGCCTCATCTTTCTCTCTCAACAAGAAGTAGGTCCTTGCAATATCATACAAAGCCGGTCCACGACACACATTCATAAAATCAATCACAACCGCGCGATTGTCCGGCGTAATCAAAACATTCCCCGGATGAAAGTCTCCATGAAGCAGTACATCCCCCTCCGGTAATGCCTCAGTTTCCGCCGAAAGTATAGCATCGGCCTGTTCTTTGCCTTTTGCCAACTCTATCAAAAACTCTTTATAGGACAAAACCGCATCGGAATAAGCGGTCAACCATTCTTTCTGTATCTGCACAAATCGTTCCAGCAATGCCGCCGCACCTTCCTGATTCTCAAAGATGCATTCCAGCATGGATTTTCCTTCGATTTTCTCATACACGATGCCGTTTCTTCCGTCCAAAGTAACGGTTTCATATACCTTCGGCACCGGCAATCCTAACCGCTCCACTTCCATTGCGTTCCTGTACTCACGTTCCACAGCTTCCTTGGGATAACCTTGATAGAACAGCTTACAAACCTTTCCGTCGCCATAATCGAACACTTCTGCGGTATTTCCTACTCCGACCATTACAACACCTTCTCCATTCCCACCTTCTGCGGCACCAAACCGCGCTTTTCATAAAAACTCATGGCACTTTCATTACAAGACCATACATTCAAGGTCACATTATAGCAACCGGATGCCTTGGCAAAGTCAAGCACATACTCATACAGCACCGTTCCAATGTGCATCCCTCGCTTGTCCTCATCCACGCACAAATCGTCAATATACAACGTCTTAATGTCCGTCAAAATATTGTTATTAACATGCTGCTGAAACACACAAAAAGCATAGCCCAGCACGTTTTCAGACTCATCCACTGCCACAAACACCGGCCTACTGTCATCTGCCAAAATGTCCATGAGCTCCGCATCCGTATATTTCTTGGCGTTCGGCTTGAAAATATCCGGTCTGCCGTTGTGATGCACCATCAGCACCTGATGCAACAGCTTGTTGATGCCGTCCATGTCTCTGTTTTCTGCCCGTCTGATCTGCATATCTATCCTTCTTTCTCAACTATGGCATTTACCCTATAATCCCGCGCATTCTTGCCTCTGCAAGCATCGCTTCCAGTATCGCGTCCTCGTTCTCATACTCACCCTTATCGAACCAAAGCACCTCTCGCTCCCGCTTAAACCAAGTAAGCTGGCGCTTTGCGAAGTGTCTCGTATCCCGCTTTAAGATGTAAACAGCTTCCTCTAAGGTGCATTCGCCCTTTAAATAAGCCACGATTTCCTTATAACCAAGCCCTTGCATGGATACGGATTCCGGCTTACAACCTTCCTCCAAAAGTGACTTTACCTCTTCAACCAAGCCCTCTGTAAGCATAATATCGATTCGCTTTTCAATCCGGTCATACAGCACCGCCCGGTCCTGAGTCAGCACAAAATAAGCACTGTTATAGGCCGATTCCTTGCCGTGCTGCTCTTCGTTGTGCTCGGAAATCTTTGTGCCGGTCTGCGCATAAAACTCCAGTGCTCGAATCACGCGCTTCACATTATTGGCATGAATCGACTCCGCAGATGCCGGGTCCACCTCTACAAGTCTTGCATGCAACGCCTCCGCGCCATGCTCCTCGGCAAAGGCCGCCAGTTCCTCACGATAGCTGGTATCCTCTTCCGTTTCCGTAAAATCAATGTCATAC
>JAZUBD010000063.1:0-9405 GCA_045638305.1 Lachnospiraceae bacterium | reverse complement strand
AGAAGGTATGAATGGCGGGGAGGAATCTGATAGTAGGGCTGATGTGATGCCTCTTGTAAACTTACAGCGTAAGTTGCGGAAACAGAAAGTGAAGACGGTGTTGTGCACCGGTCTGTTTCTGGTGGCGTTGTTTGTGTCGGCGTTTGCGGTATTAAGTATACCGGAGTATTTCTCTTATAAAGAAAATCTGTTTGTAATAACGGAAAACGGAGACGAAAGTATTACGATTACTTTTGATGACCGGGTAACGGAGTATCGTTGCGTGGCGGATGCTTACAGCGGTTGGGAAGAGGAAACTGCCGAGGGAGTGCGGTATTATCGGATAGAGGCATGGACCTCTCTTTGGAGTCAATGGTTTTCGAAGAGCGGTGCACAATCCGTAACAATTCGAAAGGCGACACCGGAGGAGATTTCGGTATATTATACTTCCAATGACGGCCATGAAGATGTGTGTGTGTATGGGGCACCGGTAACAAGCGGCGGTGTCGTTACATTACCGAGACTTGTGCTTGGTTATTACTTTGTGCTTGCGGTAGTATGTGTGGGTGTGCTATTCGTCGTATGGTTGTTTGTAAGACACAAGGCAAAGGGAAGGGAAGTGATAGAGACGATTCTGTACTATCCGATTTCCTACTGTGTTTCCCATGTTATCATAGCCGGATATCGTCCGAGCACCTATACCTCGGGGAGAGATTTTATGTTTATTCTGTTTCTCTCGATTTTAATTTATGGTGGTGTACTTTTTGCGCGGAGCATTTATCGTGAGCGGAAGGAGATAAAGGCGTTGACAGAGCTGAAGTAAAGCAGAGACAGTTGCAAGGTTCCATACTCTTGTGGTACAATTCCTGTATTATGTATCAGGAAGGACACAGGAGTATGGAACTTTTTGATTTTGTCATTTGTTTTATTGCGGGTATTGCGGCTGGACTGGGGACCGGATTTGCCGGAATGAGTGCGGCGGCAGCCATCAGCCCGATGTTGATTACCTTTTTGGGGATGCCGGCCTACGAGGCGGTAGGCATTGCCCTAGCCAGTGATGTGCTTGCCAGCGGAGTCAGTGCCTATACTTACGGAAAAAATAAAAATCTGGACATCAAGAACGGTTTGGTGATGATGGCATGTGTGCTGTTGTTTACGACAATCGGAAGCTTTGTGTCCAGCAAGGTACCAAATACCACCATGGGCAGTTTTTCCGTGGTGATGACCATGATGCTAGGGATAAAGTTTATCTTAAAACCGGTGATGACCACGAAAGAAAGCATGAATGCTTTGGATGCGAAGCAAAGGGTACTTCGTTCTGTACTGGCCGGATGCGCCATCGGATTTATTTGCGGATTTGTAGGAGCCGGTGGCGGAATGATGATGCTTCTGGTACTGACTACGGTGCTTGGTTATGAACTTAAGACAGCGGTGGGAACCAGCGTATTTGTTATGGCATTTACCGCATTTACCGGTGCGGCAAGTCATTTTGTGATTGACGGAATGCCGGATATGTACTGTCTGGCGGTGTGTGTGGTATCGACTCTTTTATGGGCCCGGATAGCCGCGCGGATTGCCAATAAAGCTTCCGCAAAGACATTAAACCGGGTGGTCGGAGTGGTTTTGATTGTGATCGGGGCTGCGATATTGGCAGTGAAATTGTTTCCGGATTTGATAGGAGGGTAATCTATGGAGTATACATTTCGAATTTGTAAAGAAACAGACATTCCGTTTCTTTTGGAATTGAGGGAAAAGTCTTTTCGGTGGTACATTGAAACGCTGTATGGCTGGAATGAGGCGGTGCAGACGGATATTATTAAAAAGGAGTTGGCAGCACATCAGCCGGATATGTGTATCATTCAGTGTGAGGGCAAGGATGCCGGGATATTCACTTTTTTCTATGATGAAAAGGGAGATGCGTTTATCGAACTGATTGCAATTATGCCGGAATACCGGGGGAAGGGTATCGCTACCCGAATTATAACCAATGTTCTGGAGGAGAACAAAGGACGCAGAGTACATTTGCAGACCTTTAGAGAGAATCCGGCAAGAGCGTTGTATCAGAGGCTCGGATTTCGGAAATATGGCGAGACGGAGACTCATTGGTTGATGGAAGTGTTGCCGGAAAGATAAGCGAAAATAAAATGCCTACACTTTTCCCCTCTTTCTGTCGATATAATAGATAGGACAATTTCTGTGGGAAACGGAGTTCCTGCGTATTTACTTATTTGCAAAGGAGGGCAAAGTATGAGTAATGTAAGCAACAATATGTCGGGTTATCTTCACACATACGAAGCGTATCGGATTCCCAAGGGACATGAGGCCCTGGAGGCGAAGAATGCGGAGCTTATCAAGACCGAAGAGGGTAGTGAGTTGATTTTGACGGAGGAGTCCCGGAAGCAGATGTTAAAGGATCGAGAGAAGTACAATGCTATGTTGTTTGCGGAGGCAAATATGGCGGCAGAGAAGACGCAGATAGCCGCCAAAGAAAAGCAAGCCATAGACGAAGCCAAGATTATGGCGGTAGTTCGTGCCATGTCAAAGGGAGATATTGTTCCGCCAAGCGACGAAAAAAAGGTGATGGAGTATGACGGCGATTTGTATCAGGCGGCAAAGATGGCCCAGACCATAGCCCTGCAGGCAGAGCGTCACAAGAAAGAATCTTTGTGGGACGAAGAAGAGGAAGAGGAGTTCCGCAAGAAGATGGATAAGCTGAATGAGGAGGCGAATGAACTATCATCAAGTATGGGTGAGAAGTCCGAGGAGTTTGCCAAGGCTCAGGAGGCCAATGTGGTGGAAGTGGATATGGGCAATGTAGATTTGTCCAAGGTTCAGTATTTTGTAAAGTATTCCGGCAATGTAGGTGGAGCGATTTTGGATATGTCGGTGTAAGTGCTTGAAAACAATCTGATATATGCAGGAGGAGAGTCAGAGGACAGTTATGATAAAAATCAGATATATGACATTAGAGGATAAGGAGTTTTGGTATAGTCTTGACCGACATCTGCCGGAGGATGAGTTCGCCCGTAAGGTTCGTGATGAGCGGGGCTATGTACTGGAGGCAGACGGGAAGCCGGTAGGCTTACTTCGTTATAATTTGTTTTGGGACAACACGCCATTTTGCACGTTGCTTTTTGTGGCTTGGGAACATCAGAAGAAAGGCTACGGACGGCTGCTAATGGAGCATTGGGAGGCGGAGATGAAGGAGAAGGGCTACGGTATGGTACTTACTTCCACTCAGGCCGACGAGGAGGCTCAGCACTTCTACCGTAAGCTGGGATATAAGGACTGCGGTGGCTTTGTACCGACGGTGCTGGGCTATGAGCAGCCGATGGAGTTGTTTTTGGAAAAGTCATTATAGTGTGTATGGTTTTTTGAAAATTGAAGATACTGGAAGAAACGGGACTGTCAAAGGGCAGTCTTTTTTCTTATGCTTAAAGGAGGTTTCCATGTGTACCGCAATCACTTATAAAACAAAAGACCACTATTTTGGTCGAACCTTGGATTTAGAGTATACCTATGAGGAGAATGTAACGATAACACCGCGGAATTATGAGTTTCTCTTTCGAACAAAGCAGTCAATAAAGAGTCATTACGCTATCATCGGAATGGCAACGGTGGCAGAGAATTATCCCTTGTATTATGAAGCTACGAACGAGCACGGCCTTTCCGTGGCAGGCTTAAATTTCCCGGGAAATGCGTATTATTTTCCGCGAACGGAAGGAAAGGACAATATTGCTCCCTTTGAGTTTATTCCGTGGATTTTGTCTCAGTGTAAGGATTTGACGGAGGCAAAGGCATTACTTGAGAACATCAACCTTTGCGACATCCCTTTTAGCGAGCAATATCCTCTTTCCCCTCTCCACTGGATCATTGCAGATAGAGACGGAGCAATTACGGTGGAGTCTATGGCAGATGGGCTTCATATTCATGAGAATCCGATTGGAGTCTTGACCAACAATCCGCCCTTTGACTATCACATGACACATTTAAGCGATTATATCAATCTGACACCACAGACTCCGGAGAACCGGTTTGGCGCTCCGTCACTTACGACTTATAGCAGAGGCATGGGAGGAATCGGACTTCCGGGAGATGTGTCTTCAGCCTCCCGATTTGTCCGAGCTGCCTTTGTAAAGTTAAATTCTGTATCCGGGGAGAGCGAAAACGAGAGCATCAGCCAGTTTTTTCATATTCTTGGTGCGGTGGAACAGCAGCGGGGCTGTGTGATTCTGCCGGACGGTAGTTACGAGATAACTGCGTATACCTCCTGTATGAATACAGACAAGGGGATTTATTATTACACTACCTATGAAAACAATTGCATCAGCGCTGTGGATATGCATCGGTGTGATTTGGAAGGAAGAGAACTTTATCTTTATCCGTTAATCAAGGAACAGCAGGTAGTACGACAGAATGAATGACCGGATGCGGATGTTCTTGCAAGGAATTCGGAGCGGGTGTATAATACATGACAGAGGGCTTTTGGCCGGTATGAAGTGTAGGAAGTGACGGATATGAGAACAGAAAGCAAGACATCAAAAATCGATTTTTCCAAAGGTGCGGTGTGGAAATGTATCGTGGCGCAGGCGATACCGCTTACCGTAGCCCAGCTGGTACAATTATTGTACAATGTGGTGGACCGGATTTACTTGGGACATATGGAAGGCGGAGAGGGACTGGCACTGACCGGTGTGGGTCTGACCTTTCCGGTAATTACGCTCATCATGGCCTTTACCGCATTGTTCGGAAACGGTGGAGTACCGTTGTTTGCCATGGCAAGAGGTCGCGGGGATGAGGAAGAAGCAGGAAAAATCCTTGGGACTTCTTTCGGGCTTTTGCTGTGCAGTTCCGTCTTTTTGATAGCAGCAGGGTATTTGTTCCATAAACCGATTCTGTTTGCCTTCGGTGCCAGTGATGCATCTTTTGTATACGCCGGCGAGTACTTGAAGATTTATTTGCTGGGAACGGTATTTTCCATGCTGTCTACCGGGTTAAACGGTTATATCAATGCTCAGGGATTTCCGAAAATCGGTATGTGTTCCATTGTGATCGGTGCTGTGGTAAATATTATATTGGACCCGATTTTCATTTTTGTGTTTGATATGGGCGTAGCCGGTGCAGCTTTAGCAACGGTGCTCAGTCAGGCATGTTCCGCTGTATGGATTTTACGTTTTCTGTTTGGAAAAAAGACAGCGATACCCCTTCGGATGCAGAATATCAGAATCGATAAGCAGATTACGAAAGAGATTTTTAAGCTTGGTATGGCGAACTTTATTATGCAGGGAACCAACTGTGCGGTACAGGTGGCGTGCAACTCCACCTTGCAAAGCTACGGCGGAGATACCTATGTAGGTATTATGACAGTAACCAATTCTATTCGTGAAATTGTGATGTTGCCGGTGTTCGGTATTGTAAACGGAGCCCAGCCGGTCATCAGCTTTAATTACGGAGCGAAGGCCTATGGGAGAACGAAGTCTGCCATACGGTTTAATACGGTGGTCGGAGCTGCCTATACGATGGTGGCCTGGATTTTGATTCTTCTGTTTCCTCGCTTCTGGTTCGGTATTTTCTCGGATGAAGCGACAATGATAGAACCGGGCATTGCAATGTTAAAAATCTATTTCTTCGGATTTGTGTTTATGGCGCTTCAGTTTGCCGGGCAATCGGTATTTCAGGCAGTGGGGGATGCCAAACACGCGATTTTCTTTTCACTGCTTCGGAAGGCGATCATCGTAGTGCCGTTGACTTTGCTGTTGCCGATGATAGGGTTTGGAGTAAAAGGAGTATTTATGGCAGAGCCGATTTCAAATGTGGTCGGCGGACTGGCCTGCTATCTGACCATGCGATTGACGATTTATCGAAAACTGGAACATGAAATAGGAACTTGACAGGAGGATAAGAATGGAACTTTGGGATGTTTACGATAAGGACAGAATCAAAACAGGGAGAACCATGGTGCGCGGTTCCGAGTTTGCAGCCGACAGCTATCATATGGTGGTGCATGTATGCATTTTTAACAGCAAAGGTGAGATGCTGATTCAGCAGAGACAGCCCTTTAAGGAAGGCTTTTCCAATATGTGGGACATTACCGTGGGCGGCAGTGCCACCATGGGAGATTCCAGTCAGGATGCCGCAGAGCGGGAGGTGCTTGAGGAAATCGGTCTGAAACTGGATTTACAGGGAGTACGTCCGCATTTGACCATTAATTTTGACAAGGGTTTCGATGATATTTATTTGATTGAAAAGGAAGTGGATATCGACACTTTAACTTTGCAGGAGTCGGAGGTACAACGGGTAAAGTGGGCAACCATAGATGAGATTTTCGCTATGCTTGATACGGGAGTATTTATTCCGTATTATAAGTCGCTGATACAGTTGTTGTTTGATAAAAGGAAGAAGTACGGAGCTCATGAGAGGGAGTAGCGCTTGTATGGAAGATAGAAAGGTGATTCGGAATGATAAGTGAATGGATCGATTTGTTCCGCCGGAACTTCCCTTTTATTGTGCGGGAAGACGCCACAGTACGGAATATTTTAGAAAATAAAGAGTGTAAAGTGATTGAAAAACGCAACGGACAGAATGTTCTGATCGGTTCTGCCGTTGTACATAACAATACGATTCTCATGCTCTGTGTAGATCAGGAATACCGAAACAAAGGCATCGGTTCGGAGCTGCTTTCTAAAGCAGAACAAGCAGTCAGGGATGCCGGTTTTGAAGAGGTAACGGTAGGGGCCGGATATGATTACCTGATGCCGGGAGTACCTACAAGTAAGAAATATGTAGATGCAGTAAATGAGCGTTTATATGACGGCTTGGACGAGACTGCAAGCAGCTTCTTTGAGAGGCGCGGGTATACTCATTCCTGGGACTGTAATTGTTTTGATATGCGGTTTCCTTTGTCAGAGTTTACAAAGGATGAATATGGCGTAGGTGATACAGTGGATGGAATATGCTATCGCTTTGCTACGGAAGAGGATGTATCAAAAGTTTGGAAATGTACGGATGCGGCTTACGAGGAGTTTACACAGTATTATAAAAATGAGGAACTATATCGCGGAGACGGCGTACAAAATCCGAAGGTACTGATTGCCACAGACGGTGAGGAAGTCGTAGGAACGTTATTTGTGAATCTGGAAACGGAAGGAGAAGGACTCGGAAGCGTAGGCTGTACTACGGTAAAACCAAGCCATCAGGGGCGACATATCGGAGTCAATATGGTGACTATCGGGACGAAGTTTTTAAAGGATGCGGGGATGAAGGAAGCATACCTTGGATATACTTATACGGGACTGGATCATATGTATGGATATGCAGGGTATAAAATATGTGTTTATTATATGATGGCAAAGAAAAGTCTATAAAGAAAATAGTGCAAAAGCAAGACAGTGAAAAAAGTCTTGCTTTTTTTGGCAAATAATGTTATTATTGATTAGGGTTAGCGAATGCTAACTGCAGGAAAGCATTATATGAATCGAAATAGTAACATAAAATAACAAGTATCGTATACTGGAAGAGAAGGAGTGAGAATGATGGGTCAGGTTATGTTTCCTTTTTTACTTACCTTATTTGCTGGTCTAAGCACCGGAATCGGTAGTTTGATTGCCTTTGTGGCTAAGAAGACGAATAAACGTTTTTTGTCGTTGAGTCTCGGTTTTTCCGCAGGTGTGATGATTTATGTTTCTATGATAGAGATATTTGTAAAGGCGAAGGATTCTCTGATTACGGAGCTTGGGACAAGGGGGGGCTCCTGGGCTACGGTGGCAGCCTTTTTCGGAGGTATCTTTTTAATTGCGATTATCGATAAGGTGATTCCTTCGGAGGAGAATCCTCACGAAGCGAAGCAAGTTGTGGCGGATTGTAAGCGTTCCAAGGGGGAAAAATGTAAAGATTGTGCCGCGAGAGAAGACTGCGAGAAAAGGGAAACGTGTGTGGAAGCGGAAGAGGATACGCCAAAGAAGAGTAAGCTCATGCGTATGGGCGTGTTTACTGCGCTGGCTGTTGGGGTGCATAATTTCCCGGAAGGTCTGGCAACCTTTGTTTCTGCCCTACAGGACCCGAGCATTGCAATACCGATTGTAGCAGCAATCGCCATCCACAATATCCCGGAGGGAATTGCGGTGTCGGTGCCGATTTATCAGGCCACCGGCTCCCGGAAAAAGGCGTTTTTCTATTCCTTTATTTCCGGCCTTGCGGAGCCGATCGGTGCGTTAATCGGCTGGCTGATTTTGATGCCGGTCATGAATGATGTGGTGTTCGGAATTATCTTTGCGGGTGTGGCGGGCATCATGGTATTTATTTCCGTGGATGAGCTTCTTCCGGCGGCCAGAGAGTACGGAGAGCATCATATCTCCATTTACGGTCTCATTGCCGGAATGATGGTGATGGCAGTAAGCTTGCTGTTGTTTATGTAAGTGATGCTTGGAATGCTTCTTTTCTTTGCAGGAACTGCGAGTAGAAGTCTTCCTCTTTCCCATATGGGGTCAAATAAAACAGTTTTAAGAACACAGTCGTTACGGTGTTGATGGTTTGATTGTCCGTAGCGGCTGTGATTTTTTTCTGGATAGCGGCAACCAGCTTGTGCCATTCGGTAAGAAACGCTTCGTAACGATCTAAATTCGGAATTCCCAGCCAATTTTTTATCTTTACTTTCGGTGTTACCGGATTCGGACATTCATGTATCTGCAGGATGTAGTGCAAGTTGTCTTCTTCAAAATAACGTGCCAGAGGGAAGAGGCGGCAAAGCCCCGGACGGTTCCCGTGGATACGACAAAGGCCGTCCGCTTCTAAAAACGGACAGGACCCGGTTTCTTTGGAAAAGTTCAGATGAGGCAGTAAAAGCCCTTTGACAGGAGAAAGGGCGATAAGTGCTCTGCTGTAAAGAAGTTCGAAGGACAGGCCCTCTCCGGTGCTTAACCGATACATATCGTACGGGTCCAGGGTAATGGTATCCTCTGCAAAACGACAGCAGGAGGCCTTGCCGGTACAACCGTCACAGCCTAACTTTACCAAATCGTTTTTTGTATATAATTTTCCGTCGGAAATTTCATGTAAATCTACGTTATGTTCCATTGCAAGTTCTCCTAATCAAAATATATGTGTATAACGAAATACAAAAGTGTCGCTTTCGGTGACCTAGAAAAACATAAGATAATAATAGGTCGGGAAAAGGTAACGTACCGCTTTGATCCAAGGGAAAAAAGCGGACAGATCCGTAATTACCGGTGTAAATACAAGGGTACAAAGAACCAAAACCGGGAAGGCGGCACACAGTAGCGTGTGATTGCGAAGTAAGGATCCGAGAAGCAAGTAAAACAATAGTAGTGCAACCATGTAACAAAACAGTGCCAAAAACTCCGTTCCAAAGTGGGTAAGTGTCCCACTGATACCCAGCCCTATCAGGCAGACACATGCGGAAGGAAGCAG
>JAZUBD010000062.1:0-6874 GCA_045638305.1 Lachnospiraceae bacterium | reverse complement strand
TAAGACCGCTTGGCCTCCGACTTGACGTGACTGCAATCCCGCGGGCAAATATTTTCCTGCGTACCACGGAGCGTGTGCTTCTTGTGGTAGGTCGTTTTAAGGCAACCAGCTTTGAGGAATTGTTTGAAAAGACAAAGGCTTTGCCGTGGGAGCGGTATATTCCGGAAAACGGGAAATTCTGGGTAACGAAGGCAAACTCCGTAAAGAGTAAGCTGTTCAGTCCGTCGGATATTCAGCGTATTATGAAAAAGGCCATGGTAGAGCGCATGAAGCAGAGCTACAAAAAGGAATGGTTCCCGGAGGACGGGGCACCGTTCCCGATTCGTGTGTCCATTATGAAGGATGAAGTGACGGTGGGCTTAGATACCTCCGGTGAGTCTTTGCATAAGAGAGGCTATCGTAAGCTCAGCTCTAAGGCACCGATTACGGAGACTTTGGCAGCGGCGCTGATTTTACTGACCCCGTGGAGAGAGGACCGTATTTTGGTGGACCCGTTCTGCGGCAGCGGTACGATCCCGATTGAGGCGGCGATGATTGGGGCAAATATTGCGCCGGGGATGAATCGTGAGTTCCTTTCCGAGGAGTGGACCCATCTGGTGCCGAAGAAGCTTTGGTATGATGCCATTAACGAAGCAGAGGATTTGATTAAGCGGGATGTGTCCATGCAGATTCAGGGCTACGACATTGACGGCGATATGATAAAGGCGGCCAGGCAGAACGCGGAGGATGCGGGAGTACTTGACTACATCCATTTCCAGCAGCGTCCGGTCAGTCAATTAAGCCATGCGAAAAAGTACGGTTTTGTCATTACGAACCCGCCGTACGGTGAGCGTCTGGAGGAGAAGAAGGCACTGCCGGGACTGTATCAGGAGTTCGGAAAAGCCTTTGCGGGCCTGGATAGCTGGTCCTGTTACATGATTACCTCTTACGAGGAGGCACAGAAGTATTTCGGTCGTCAGGCGGACAAGAACCGCAAGATTTACAACGGTATGTTAAAGACCTATTTCTATCAGTTTATGGGCCCGCGCCCGCCGAAGAAAAAGCCGGAGCAGTAGGGCGTAATAAAAGAAAAAGATGGGATTTTAAAGAGAAGATAACAAGCGTCTGTACTTGGCGAAGACAGCCAAGAGAGGGCGCTTTGTTTCGGCAAAGGAATAGTACGAGGTCAGAATATATGAAAGAAAAAAGAAAGCGTCGGCTGAATTTCGGTATGGCAGGAGTCATCCTAGCATTGGCATGGCCGACCATGTTGGAGCAGTTGATGCAGACTGCCGTGCAATATATCGATACTGCCATGGTAGGCAGTCTGGGAACCCAGGCGACCGCAGCGGTAGGTGCCACCACCACGGTCAACTGGCTGGTGGGCAGTACTATTTCCGCGGTTGGTGTGGGCTTTCTGGCGTTTATTGCGAAGGCGTTGGGAGCCGGTGATAAAGAGGCAGCAAAGAAAGCTGCGTCTCAGGCTTTGCTTGCGGTATTGGTGGTAGGTATTGCGGTTACAGTGATTACCGTAGGGTTGTCCGGGCAGATTCCGAAATGGATGCAAGTGGATGAAAGTATCCGGGATTTGGCGGGGCAGTATTTTCTGATTTTATATTTGCCGATGTTGTTCCGTACTGCCAGTGTGATTTTCGGTACGGTGCTCCGGGCGGCGGGAGATACCAAGTCTCCCATGAAAATCGGTGTGGTGGTGAATCTGGTCAATGTGATTTTAAACTTCTTGTTTATTTATCCTACCAGAGAGCTTACGGTGTTTTCCTTTACCTTTACCATGTGGGGAGCGGATATGGGCGTCATCGGTGCGGCGGTAGCCAGTGCCATTGCGTTTACGGTAGGCGGTGTTTTGATAACGATTGTGCTTTGGCGACATCCTCAGGTTTCTCCGAAGGGAGAGTCCCTGCGACCGGATATGAAGATTATCAAGCCGTGTCTTCGTGTGGCCATGCCGAATCTGTTCCAGCGGTTCGGTACATCGTTAGGCTATGTGGCTTTTGCGTCTATGATAAATGCTTTGGGAGATGTGTCTACGGCAGCCCATACCATTGCCAATACGGTGGAGTCCGCCTTTTACATTCCGGGATACGGGATGCAGACAGCGGCGGCCACGTTAGCCGGAAATGCTTACGGTGCGGGCGACGAAAAGCGCCTGAAAGAGCTGGCGCGGATGTTCTTTCCAATTGAAATTGCATTAATGATATTCTCTGGGGCGGCACTGTTTTTCTCGGCACCGGCACTGGTGGGGATATTCTCCGACTCGGAGGAGGTTATTACCCTTGGAACCACGGTGCTTCGTATGGTGGCGGTATCGGAGCCGTTCTATGGATTTTCTATTATTATGGAGGGTATGATGCAGGGCGTGGGCGAGACAAAGCG
The DNA here is from genome assembly GCA_045638305.1 of Lachnospiraceae bacterium. Lineage (GTDB taxonomy): Bacteria > Bacillota > Clostridia > Lachnospirales > Lachnospiraceae > SIG307. The sequence continues at coordinate 4,501 of JAZUBD010000062.1, read as the reverse complement.
ACCGTTTGTGTACAACATCGTCGGCATGTGGCTGGTGCGTATTGTAGGAACCTTTATTTGTACCAGCTTCTTTGATTTGGGACTGGTGGCGGCTTGGGCGTGCATGATTTCCCACAATCTGTTCCTGTTTGTGCTGTTTTTGTTTTGTTATAAAAAGGGACGGTGGAATCCGTTCCGGAAGGTACGGGAGGCGTAAGAAGGAAGCCGGTACATATCATAGGTGTCGTGCCGGGAATTTAATAAGAATGCATTCGGAGGACTCTCAGTTTTTGAGAGTCCTTCAATTAAAATGAGACATTGTTTTTCTGAGATGTTTCCGGTATGCTTAAGACAAGAAGTCTTCTTAGTAGAGTGTCAACGGTATGGTGTAAAGCAAACCGGAGTAACACAACAGAGAGAGCGGATTCGATGGCGCGCGTTGAATTAGCGGAGGATGAAAAGGAGAATATAAGATGAATAAAGTATTTTCAAAAAATCTCAGAAAGCTGAGACAGGGAAAACGATTAACCCAGGAGTATGTGGCGGAGCGGTTGGGGGTAAGTGCACAGGCGGTGTCGCGTTGGGAAACAGGAGCTACCTTACCGGATGTTTTGCTGCTGCCGGAAATTGCAAGATTGTACGAGGTACTGGTGGATGATTTGTTTAAGGCGGATTTGCAGGAATACGGCAAATTGTCCGACCGACTGGTGGCAGTGTATATTGATACCCTTAAAAATGATGATTTTATGGCAGGCATGAAAGAGTACGAACGAATGGAACGGGAAGGTAGCATGGAGGCAAAAGACTATTACGGACGTACATGGTTATACGGTAGAATGATAGGTGTTTGTCAGCGAGAAATAATGAAAGATTATGATAAGACGATGGAGTTAAGTAAGGAGAATGATCCGGAGCTTTATAATCAGGCGAAGTACGGTAAGGTGGTTTATCGAGTTGATTGTTCCGGGGAGGGTCAGCAGTGTATTGATGAGCTGTTGCAGGCAGTAAAGGACAATCCGGAGGATGTAACAGAATGGGTTTGCCTGGAAACTGCGTATTACTGGGCGAAGCGATATGAAGAGTGCTATCAGGTAGCAAAGGAGGCGATTGCGAAATTTCCGGGGGAATCGGACCTTTATTGTCTCGCCGGTGATGCGTGCAAGGAATTGGGAAGGTACGAGGAAGCATATCCATACTGGGAAAAGCGATATGAATTGGACCCGCAGATGTTAGATTCTTTATTTTCAATCGCATTTTGTCATGAGGAACTGGGAGAGTATGATAAGGCCTATGAGGCATGGATGCGGATTGTCGGAATCTTTAATGAGTGGGATGACGATATCTCGGTGAAGTTTCCGATGAGAAAGGCGGAAGAGTGTAAGGCAAAGATGGGGAAGTAAAAGGAAGGAACAAAGGAAAGGTGAGGACTCTTGCAAAGCGAGAATTTTCACTTGTAATGCGATATGGATTTTTTGAATATTTTCCTGTATGATAAGGTCAAGAAGTCTTCTTAATGGGCAGATGCCTCGGTGCACAGGGCATTTGCATAGGTTATGATGAAAAGGAGAGTACAGGATGAACGAAAATTTTTCAAAGAATCTTAGAAAAATGAGACTGGAAAAGAAGTTGACTCAGGAGCAGGTAGCGGAAATGCTTGGTGTGAGTGCTCAGTCGGTGTCCCGTTGGGAAACGGCTGCGTCTTTTCCGGATATTATGTTATTGCCGGAGATATCGAGATTGTATGGTGTGCTGGTGGATGATTTGTTTAAGGATGATTTGCAGGGATATGACAAGCTGTCCGATCGGCTGGTGGCGGTGTATTATGATACCATGAGGTTCGAGGACTTTACGGCCGCCGTACAAGAGTACGAACGGATGGAAAAGGAAGGAACCATGGAGGCCTGGGACTATAGCGCACGCACTTGGCTGTATGGAAGAATGATTTATGTTTCTACAAAAAGAATTTTGGAAGACTATGATAAAACGTTGGAACTGAGCAAGGAGAATGATCCGGAGCTATATTTCAGAACAAAATATGAGAAGTTAGCGTTTCGATGTGCTTCTACAGCAGAAGGGCCGCAGTGTATTGAGGAACAGTTACAGGCAGTAAAGGAGCATCCGGAGGATTCCAGAGAATGGGCTTGTCTGGAGGAGGCTTATTGTGAGACAAAGCAGTTTGAGGAATGCTATCGAGTAGCAAAGGAGGCCATTGCAAAATTCCCGGAGGATTCGGATCATTATGGTCATGCCGGTGATGCGTGCGAGGGATTGGGACGGTATGAGGAGGCGTATTGGTATTGGGAAAAGCGTCATGAATTGGATCCGACGAAGTTAGATTGCTTATACGGAATTGCGTTTTGCCGTGAGAGATTGGGCGAGTATGATAAGGCATATGAGGCCTGGACGCGAATTGTGGGTATATTAAATGAGTGGAAGGAAGAAATCGATGTGAAATTCCCGATGCGAAAGGCAGAGGAATGTAAGGCGAAGCTGGAAAAGCAGGAGTAAGAGAGGAAGGTCGCATCTGTGGCGCAGGCTGCGGATGCGATCTTTTGGTATTTGTCGGTAAAAAGAGCGTTTTAACCGAGTTTTACTTTGACAAAACTCTTAAAAACTGAGAGTCCTCACTTAAATTGTGATATGGATTTTTAAGGCACTTTCCTGTATCATAAAGTCAAGAAGTCTTCTTGAAGTAGTGATGGAATGTAAATTCGGTGACGCGTGCCGGATTTGCGAAGGGATGAAAAGGAGAGTATAGGATGAACGACAATTTTTCAAAGAATCTTAGAAAGCTGAGACTGGAAAAGAAATTAACTCAGGAGCAGGTGGCGGAAAAGCTGGGTGTAAGTGCCCAGTCGGTATCCCGTTGGGAGTGCGGAGCGACATTTCCGGATGTGATGATGTTGCCGGAAATATCGAGTCTGTATGGTGTACTGGTGGATGATTTGTTTAAGGATCCGACGGGATATGGGATTTATGAGAATTTGGCAGGCAGATTGCTGGCGGTATATGAGGACACCTATAAGCATGAGGATTTTATGGCAGCGGCTATGGAGTATGAGCGAATGGTAAAAGAAGGTACTATGACAGCAGAGGACTATCGCTGTTATGGAGCCCTGCATGCTAGAATGCTTCAGGTTTGTAAAAAGAAAACCTTAGAGTATCTTGATAAGGCATTGGAATTAAGTAAGGACAATGATCCGAAGCTGTATTTTATGGTAAAATACGGGAAGGTGGGTTTCCGATGTGCTCATACAGCGGAAGGACCGCAGTGCATTGAGGAGCAGTTGCAGGCTGTAAAAGAGCATCCGGAGGATTCGAGAGAATGGGCCTATCTGGAGGTGGCTTATTATGAGACAAAGCAGTATGAGGAGTGCTATCAGGTAGCAAAGGAAGCGATTACAAAATTCCCGGAGGATTCGGAGCTTTATTGTCTTGCCGGTGATGCGTGCAAGGAACTTGGAAAGTACGAGGAAGCATATCCGTACTGGGAAAAGCGTTATGAATTGAATCCGCAGATGTTAGATTCTTTATACTCCATTGCATTTTGCCGTGAGGAGCTTGAAGAGTATGATAAGGCTTATGAAGCATGGATGCGAATTGCCGATATCCTTAATGAGTGGAAGGATGAAATCGGTGCGAAGTTCCCGCTGAGAAAAGCGGAGGAATGTAAGGCAAAGATAGGGAAGCTGGAGTAAAAGTGACCGGGAGAGTGTTGAAGCAGACTGTGGTTTGAATAAGGATTGCCAATGAGGACTCATGGAAACTGTGAGTCCTCACTTAAATTGCGATATGGATTTTTTTTCGGATTTCCTGTATGCTAAAGTCAAGAAGTCTTCTTAAGGTTGTAAGACAAAGCAGATTTGATAGCGCGCATTGAATTTGCGGATGGAGGAAAAGGAGAGTACAGGATGAACGAAAATTTTTCAAAGAATCTCAGAAAGCTGAGATTGGAAAAGAAGTTGACTCAGGAACAGGTGGCGGAAAAGCTGGGTGTAAGTGCCCAGGCGGTGTCACGTTGGGAAACAAGTGTGACCTTCCCGGATATTATGTTATTGCCGGAGATTGCAAGAATATACGGCGTGTTGGTGGATGACTTGTTCAAGGAAAGTCCGCAAGGGTACTCTAGTTTAGCGGACCGTTTGTTGGCGGTGTATGAGGATACCTATAGACACGAAGATTTTATGACCGCGTATCTGGAATATGAGCGAATGGAAAAGGATGGTACCTTGACGGCGGAGGAGTATCGTGGATATGGTTGGTTGCATAATGTAATGAGAGGTGTTTGTAAAAACAAAACTTTGGAATATTACGGAAAGTCAATGGAACTGAGCAAGGACAATGATACAGAGTTTTATTATCTTATGAAATGTTGTATGATTTTGGTTCGTATTGACTTGGGAGAGGGACCGAAGTGCATTGAGGAACAGTTGCAGGCAGTAAAGGATGAGCCGGAAAATGTAGGGGAATTGGTTTGCTTGGTATGTACTTATTGTGGGACGAAGCAGTACGAAGAATGTTA
>JAZUBD010000061.1:0-3146 GCA_045638305.1 Lachnospiraceae bacterium | reverse complement strand
GACTTCTCTGTCCTGCAGCCAGTAAGCGTTCGAACACCTCCACCTTGCGCTTCTTTGCCTTTTCTTTCTTCTTGGCAAACACCGGCTCCGTCTGCTGTGCCCAGACACCGTTAATTAAATCGTAGCAATAGCCGGAATACGGTGCCTCCGCATCCAGACCGTACTCATTTCGCAGGCATGCCGCAAAGGAATCACACACTCCATCCTCTCCGTGTACCACGAATACCTTCTGCGGATCCTCAATCTGCGTTACCCACTGAATCAATCCTTCCTTATCCGCATGTCCGCTGATTCCCTCTAACTTACAAATCTCCGCCTGTATCTCTACCGGTTCTCCGAACAGCTTTACATCCGTTGCGCCTTCAAGCAAAGTTCTACCCAGCGTCCCAACCGCCTGATAGCCAACAAACACTATTGTACTCTGCGGACGCCACAGATTATGCTTTAAGTGATGTCGGATACGTCCCGCTTCACACATACCGGATGCGGAAATAATGATCTTCGGCTCTGTATTCGCATTAATCAGTTTGGATTCCTCACTGGTAATCGCGGTCCGAAGTCCCGGGAAAGAAATCGGATTCACACCCTGCCGCACCAGTTCCATGGCCTCTTCGTCAAAATATCCATTCACATTCTTGTGGAAAATCGTGGTGGCTTCGATGGCTAACGGGCTGTCGATATACACCGGAAAATTGTCATGACCGGTTACCAGATTGTCCTTTTTAATCTTACGAATGAAATATAAAAGTTCCTGGGTTCTGCCCACCGCAAAGGACGGAATGACAACGTTTCCTCCGCGGTCAAAGGTACGCTGGATAATCTCCGCCAGGTCTCTCACATAATCCACCCGCTCCATTCCGTGATAACGGTCTCCGTAGGTAGATTCCATAATCACATAATCCGCCCGGTCTGTTGCCATCGGATCTCTTAAAATCGGCTGATGCTTATTTCCGATATCTCCGGAAAATACCAGCTTTACCTGCTTTCCTTCCTCCTCTGCCCATACCTCGATACTGGAGGAACCCAGCAAATGCCCCACGTCGGTAAAACGGATGGTAATCCCTTCATCCACTACTACTTTTTCTCCGTATTCACACGGTACAAACAACTTCATTACCCCAAAAGCATCTTCCATGGTATACAACGGTTCTACCGGAGACAACCCGGAACGCTTTGCCTTCTTGTTTTTCCACTCTGCTTCAAACATCTGAATATGGGCAGAATCACGGAGCATAATGTCACACAGCTCCTTTGTGGCTCCCGTAGAAAAAATCTTTCCCCGGAACCCTCTTGCATACATTAACGGTACCAATCCCGTATGATCAATGTGTGCATGAGTAATCAGAATATAATCAATATCTCCCGGATTCACCGGAAGCTCCTGATTCTCATATACATTTGCCCCCTGTTCCATACCGCAATCCACAAGCAGTCTCTTTCCTCCGACTTCAAGGAAATGACAGCTTCCCGTCACCTCATGTGCCGCACCGATAAACTCTAAAAACATAAGAAACACTCCTTCCCGATTCCGTGCACAAATTGTGCATCTTCTTATATCCAGTATACCCTATTTAGTGAAAATTAGCAAGCATTCTTCACACCAAAAAACTTCTGCGGATATGCTTGTTTTTCCCATTTCCCTATAGTATAATTTAGTTATTTCAAGGATATTTTCCGCATGACTGTCTTTTTTCATACCAGTCTGCACAGATATAGGAGGATTTATTTACCATGTTACTTGCCTGTAATAACATCACCAAAAGCTTCGGTGATGTGACCATTCTAAATCAGGTTTCCTTTCATATTAACGAGCGGGAGAAAATGGCCATCGTAGGGATCAACGGTGCCGGAAAGTCCACTCTGTTAAAAGTGATTATGCAGGAGTTGTCCGCGGATTCCGGCGAAGTAATTACCGCAAAGGGGGCCACCATCGGTTACCTTTCCCAGCATCAGGACCTAGCCTCGGACCGTACCGTTTATGAAGAAATGCTTTCCGTAAAAGCAGACCTCCTTTGGACCGAGTCCCGCATCCGTGAGGTGGAGCTTCTTATGAAGGGACAAGAGGGTGAGGCTTTAGATGCCTTACTCAAGGAATACACCTCTCTTACCCACTCCTTTGAGGCCCAGAACGGTTACGCTTATAAGAGCGAGGTTGTAGGTGTATTAAAAGGTCTCGGTTTTTCCGAAGAGGATTTTGAAAAGAAGATACAGACCCTCTCCGGTGGTCAGAAAACCCGTATTGCACTCGGTCGCCTTCTCTTGACCAATCCTGATTTGATTATGCTTGACGAGCCGACCAACCACTTGGACATGAACTCTATCACCTGGCTGGAAACCTATCTTATCAACTATCCGGGTGCGGTACTTATCGTAGCCCATGACCGGTATTTTCTGGACCGTGTGGTTACCAAGGTGGTGGAATTAGATGCCGGAAAGGCTCAGACCTTTACGGGAAACTACTCCGAATATGCCGTAAAAAAAGAGCAGCAGAGAGAAATTTTAATCCAGCACTATTTAAACCAGCAAAAGGAAATCAAGCATCAGGAGGAAGTCATTGCAAAACTCCGCTCCTTTAACCGCGAAAAATCCATCAAACGTGCGGAAAGCCGCGAAAAGATGTTAGACAAGATTGAACGTATCGAAAAGCCGACGGAAATACGCAGCAAAATGAAGATTAGCCTCACGCCGCATATTACAAGCGGAAACGATGTACTGGCCGTTACCGGACTTGCAAAATCCTTCGGAAACCAAAAGCTCTTTTCGGATTTAAACTTTGAGATTAAACGCGGAGAAAAAGTGGCTATCATCGGAAAAAACGGTACCGGAAAAACCACCGTTTTAAAGATTATCACCGGTCTCCTTGATGCGGACGCCGGTGAAATCAAGCCGGGCGCAAAAGTACACATCGCTTACTACGACCAGGAACATCAGGTACTCCACCCGGAAAAGACCTTGTTTGATGAACTGCAGGATACTTATCCTTACATGGATAATACCGAGGTCCGTAATGTTTTGGCCGCATTTCTTTTTACCGGAGACGATGTTTTCAAACGAATCAGCGAAATCAGCGGTGGCGAGCGTGGCCGTGTTTCTCTGGCAAAGCTTATGCTTTCCGATGCAAACCTGCTCATCCTCGACGAGCCGAC
>JAZUBD010000060.1:0-12042 GCA_045638305.1 Lachnospiraceae bacterium | reverse complement strand
CCTTGAGAAGTGCTGGGATGAGGACCGGTTTATCCGCGGTATCCGTGACAACGGCGTTATCGTCGGTGCAAAGAAGGACCCGGAGGCAAATATGTGGTTGAATCCGCAGAGCTGGAGTGTTATTTCCAAGTTTGCGGAAGGCGAGCGCGCAGAGACCGCAATGAACAGCGTTTACAACATTTTGAATACACCGTACGGTGCAAAGCTTTTGGAGCCGCCGTACAAGAAGCATTACTTTGATGGTGCTCTTATGAAGGTATTTAACCTTGACGTTAAGGAGAACGGTGGTATTTTCTCCCAGTCCCAGGGTTGGTTAATCCTTGCAGAGTCCTTACTGGGTCACGGTAATCGTGCCTTTGAGTACTTCCTGGAGACCTCTCCGATTGCCATGAACGACAAGGCAGAGATTCGTGTGTCCGAGCCGTATGTACACGGCCAGTTCACCGAAAGTAAGGCCTCCCCGTACGAGGGACGTTCCCATGTACACTGGCTTACCGGTACCGCATCCACCGTTATGGTCGGCTGCGTGGAAGGTATCTGCGGTATGCGTCCGGACTTTGACGGACTTGAGATTGCTCCGTCCATTCCGTCCGCTTGGGATGGTTTTAAGATTGAGAAGATGTTCCGTGGTAAGAAGCTTAATATCACCATTGACAACTCCGCGCATGTGGAGAGCGGTGTTGTGAAGCTCACCTTAAACGGGGAAGAGCTTTCCGGTAACTATGTTCCGGCAGCAAAGCTTGCGGATGTGAATGATATCGTGGTAGTGATGGGGTAAAACGGGAAAAATAGTGTAATATTAATAGTAGCCGTATTTATGGAGGCTGTCGTAGGAGTGAATTCGGAGATTCTTCTGCGGCAGCCTTCTTAGGATAAGAAAGGAGAAGGTCTATGAAGGAGATTGCATTTGGAACAACAGGGAAACAGGTGCCTGCCATTGTTGTAGGCTGTATGCGGCTTGCGGGGAAAAGCCGTGAGGAGATGGAGTTTTTTTTGCAAACGGCAGTAGAGCAAGGAGCGTACTTTTTTGATCATGCGGATATTTACGGCGGCGGTCAGAGTGAGGCGATTTTCGGCGAGGCACTGGCAAACAGTACCTCCGTTAAGCGTGAGGAATTGTTTTTGCAGTCCAAGTGCGGCATCCGGAACGGATTTTTCGATTCTTCAAAGGAACATATTATTGCGGCGGTAGACGGGAGTTTAAAACGACTTCAGACGGAGTATCTGGATGCACTTCTGATTCACCGTTCGGATGCACTTGTAGAGCCTAATGAGGTGGCGGAAGCCTTTGAGGAGCTTTATACGAAGGGCAAGGTTCGCTATTTCGGCGTATCGAATCATAAGCCGATGCAGATTGAGCTGTTAAAGAAGTATGTGAAGCAGCCGCTGGTTGCGAATCAGTTGCAGTTCAGTATTCCGGTTTCTAACATGGTGGCAAACGGATTTGAGGTAAATATGACCTCCGACGGAGCACCGGACCGGGACGGCAGTGTATTGGATTATTCCAGACTAAATGACATGACCATTCAGGCTTGGTCGCCGTATCAGATGCCGAACTGGCAGGGATGCTTTATCGACAGTGAGAAATATCCGGAATTAAACAAGGAGTTGCAGGCTTTGGCAGAGAAGTATGAGGTGAGCAAGACCGCCATAGCAACGGCGTGGATTTTGCGCCATCCGGCAGGCATGCAGGTGGTAACCGGAACGGCCAGCGAAGTACGATTGAAGGAGATTATCAATGCTTGTAAGATAACACTTTCCAGGGAAGAATGGTATCGGCTGTATTTGGCGGCAGGGCATATTTTGCCGTAGGATATCTCGTAGGCATATGATTATGAAATAGTGTACGAAAGGCTACGCAGGAGCGTAGCCTTTCTTGTGTGTTTGGAACATTGTAAAAAGGAGTTGACACTTAACTGTATTATTGCTATAATACGGTTGTGAACTGTATTATACGAGTGATACGGTTGAGGCGAGAGGGAAATGTATGATATGAAGAATAAATCAAGGAAAGGCAGGTGAGTCCCGTGGTGGTGGATTTTTCGGAGTTAAAGCTGAATGAAGAAAGTCCCATTTATATGCAAATCGTCCGGTTTGTGAAAATCAAGATGGTAAACCGGCAGGTACGGGACGGAGACGAACTGCCTTCCAGACGAGTGTTGTCTGCTGTGTTGGAGGTAAATCCAAACACCATCCAGAAGGCATACCGCCTGATGGAGGAGGAAGGGATTCTGGTTTCTTTTGCCGGTTCCAAGAGCTTGTTGCAGTTTAATGAAAGTCTGGTGGATAAATACCGAAAGGAACTGTTGACGGTGGAAGCGGAAAAGTATATCGAGGAAGTAAAGAAGATGGGTCTTACCGTTGAGGAGGCCGTAGCGTTGGTTAGGGAGAACTGGTAAGGGGGGAGTTATGGAGAGAAGAAATAAGTTAGCGTTTTGGAGCGTACAGGTACAGTATACGTTTATCCGCCTGCTTGTACTGTATGTGACGGTTCTCGCAGGACCTGTTGTCTGGTATTCGGTACAAGCGAAGGTAGGGTTTAAAACCTACGGAGTAGAGGTGCCTTTTTTTGAACAATTGCAGGGGATTCCTTTGTATGTATCCTTTTTGATAACGGTGCTGGGCTCGCAAGTGATTTTAGCGATTGCGTATGCAAAACAGGAGAAAAACCGGCTTGCAATGGAGCGGTTGTTGTTGGAGATTCGTACGGTTTGGAATATCCGGTTCGGATATTCGGTGCTTGTAACCGTTGCCTCCTTTTTGGTGCATTTTATCAGCGTCTTTTTGCTGTTATTTACAGACCGACTGCTGTACCCAGAGTCTGCATACGGAATAGCGGAGATGTATCCGGTATTTTATCGTTTTCGCTATTTGTATGTGTGCTATCCGGTAATGAATCCGTGGGCAGCGTTGCTGTTGATTGTGTGTGTGGTGATGCTGGCGCAGAGTTCTGTGTGGGTAGGTACGGTGGTTCGCCATAATTCATGGATAAGGAGTGTGTTTCCGGTAGGCCTAGTGTTGCTCTTTCTTGCGGTTTCCGGAATGCCGGATATGATAAGTTTAGCTGTGTTCGGAGCTGTTTCAGCCTTTGTAGCGTTGTATGCACTCATAACAGGGAGAACCCTGTACCTTGAAGGCGAATCAAACGAAGCAACGGATTGGAACGGAGGTGCCAAAGGATGAAACGAAACGTAAAAATAGCGTTGGGAACATTATTTGTCCTTGTGCTGCTTGCGGCCGGCGGTATCGTGTTTTTCCTTTTTGCCGAAGAGAAGACACAAAAGCCGGTGGAAGTGATTGGAGAGGGAGACAGTAGTGTTTTGGACGGATTTACCGTAGAGACGGCGTTTTCGGTACATCACAGAACCTATGATAACGCCTTTATCAATGCCTATGACACAAAACTGGGAAAGCGGATGCTGTGTGTCACTTTTACGGCGGGGAAGGCAATTGCGACCGAGGTGTTTGACAGAGAAGACTGCGGAAGTATGGAACTGTATCAATGGCTATACAGAAATTACTCTTATTGGGAAAATGCGGAAACGGAATATAGATTCAGCTCGGACGGAAAAACGGAGTATCGGTATCCGATGGATACGTTACTGAAGGGTTTTCACGGAAGAGGCGTGTTTGCGGTCCCTGATGAGAAGGTGATTACCTTAATCGGAACTCAGGATGGAAACGTGGTTGCTTTTTTGTATGATGAAGAGGCAGCCACGATGAAGAAGACGGTAGTATGGGAGGGGGTAGAAACAATCGATAATTGGGGCTGCAGTATAGACGAGGGACAACTCGCTCTTCGAATCGATGCGCAGGGGAAAAGTCAATTGGCGGTATTTCACGTAAAACAACAGGAACAGATGTTGTATGCCTATGAAATAAAGGGCTGGGACGGTATTCGTGAGTATCGTGGCAGTGAATCCGTAACGGACCGGGGAACGGTTTGGTATGATGCGGATGTTTATGTGGAAGGGGACCGGATTTATATTGCCGAGTTTTCTAATATTTTGGAAGAAGATTCCGTGAGTTACAGCGTGTATGTGGGAGAACGGGGAGAAACGCTCTATCAGGGCGAAGTATATTTGGAAGAAAAGCATGTGTTAAGGAATCCGAAGTGGAATCCGGAATATGAGCTTAAGGCAGAATACGGACGAATCCGGATTGTTCCGAAGCAGTAACCGAAGGGACGCAGGACAAAAGGAGGATGCGGTATGAAGAACAAAAAGAAAGTCATCATTGTAGGCGTAGCAATCGTAGTTTGTTTGTTGTTGATATTCGGCGGAATCGAGATTTATAAGTACAATACCATGGCATATCGTGTGGGCATAGCAAAATCGGGGGATGGAAGATTAGCGGATCCGGTCATTACCTGGAGTGCACGGTCGGAATTCGGTGCCTCCCAAAAGGCACAGCAGAAAAGTCAGGAAATCCTGGCAGAGTGGCGCGAAAAGGTAAATACCGTGGTGCTTGAGATTCATGAAACCTATGGCGAGGATAAAAATCGTACCCTCAATGTAACGGTTCGTGCCGTGGACGGAAAAACGGAGATACACTTTTTCGGAGAAGGGATTCCGAACGGTGGAACCGAAGTGGAGAGAATCGACGAAACGGTTTGGCTGAATTATGAGTTTGAACTTGATAAGGATGTTATTTATTAGGAAATAGAAAGGAAGCTTTGGTAGAGGGCTTATGGAAACAGAAAAGAAAACGGAAAAAAACAGACGAAAAGCCTTCTGGGGCTTGCAGTTAAAGTATACGTTAACACCGCTGGTGTTGCTTTACGGAGGTGCATTCGTAGTAATGACAGGCTTGTTTTTGTATAACCTGTTTGTGAATGTAAAGCCAAGAGACGGCGCGGTGTGGTTTGTGGACCAGATGAGCGCATTGCCGGTGACAGCGATGTTTTTTGTTCTTGTAATCGGTTCTCAGGTGATTGTAGGCAGAGGTTTTTTAAAGCAGGAGCGAAATGAACCGGGAATGAAGCGGCTGCAGTTGTTTGAGGAAACAAGAGCGTTAATTCGGTTTGAATACTCTCTCCTGATAGCGTTTACAAGCTATTTGATAAACTTTTTGATTTTATGCCTGTTGCTGGTGCTTGATAATGTACTGTTGCCATCTCATGCGCTGGGCGGAGCGGAGATGCATGCGGTGTTTTATCGTTTTACTCATTTATACCGGCTGTATCCGTTCTTAAAGCTTTGGGCATTGCCGGCAGCGGCGGTCGTGATTCTGGCGTGTGCGGTTATGTCGCCTTTGGTTGTTAAGGTACGTAGTAAGTTGGACATAGTTTACGGAATGGAGATTCCGTTTCTCTTTTTGGCTCTTGCGTATTTTTCACTGGGACCGTCCAAGGGAGGAATATACGGAAGTATCGTGTTTATGGCAGTCCGGGGCTTATGGCATTGCGGCAAGTATGTGTATTTGTATGTAAGGAGACAAAAGGATGACAGAACAGAATTTGCGTCATAGCTGGTTTAAGAAAAAGGCGGTAAAGCGCTTCCTGTTTACGGTTGTGCTGGTAAATCTGACGGCCTGGATGATGGAAATTACCTCCTATAACGATATCGCTCAGCCTGCAAAGCATTATTATCTGGGAATTCTTTGTATGGTGGCGACGATGCTGTTTCTTGCTGTTATATCGGTTCACAGGGAAAGTTTTTCGGAGAACTGGGATGTGACGTTACGTCGGCTTCCTAATTACCGGGCCAAGTATATGGCAACAAAGCTGGGAACCGTGCTTTTTCCGGTAGTCATTTATGTGGGATACTGGGGGAGTATGTGGCTTGTTCGGTGTATCGGGTATTATACCGAACTATCGGAGGATATACATGCGGAGGAAAAGAAGGATGTTTTTGAGGTGATTCCGTTCCGGGCATTGGGAGAACTTTGTCTGTACGGTGTATTATTTGCGATATCGGTATTGTTGCTTAGTTTTACGCTGCGGAAGCTTCGTAAGGATTTGCCCGGCTTTTTTGCGGCAATTGCAGGAGTGGCAATGTGTGTGCTTTTGTTTACGGAAGTGATTAGGTTTTCGGAGCTGTGGATGTTTGTGTGTGTGTCGGCAGGACTCATAGCAGTTATGCTGCTGTTTCTGATTAGACATGTTTACCGGAAATTATAAAGAGAACAAGGGGGTCATGAAATGTTAGTGATAAAGAGTTTTAAGCGTTCCTTTCCGATACAGAACGATACGTTTTTGCCGGAGGTAAGTATCGGGAAGGGGGAAATTATTGCGCTTCTGGGACAAAACGGTGCCGGTAAGACAACTCTTATGAAGGATATCCTGGGAATGAAGGAGCGTCCGATTCATGAGATTACGCTGGACGGAAAACCGATTGGGTATAAAAACCTGGACCGCTTTGCTTTCGGAAGCTGTGAACATACCTTTTTCGGAGAGTTTACGGTAGAGGAGCAGAGAGAGTTTTATGAAATGAATTTCCCAAAGTTCCGTAAGGACCGTTTTAAGCTTTTGACGGAATATTTTCAGATTCCGGATAAGTGGAAGCTAAAGGATTTGTCTGTGGGTGAGCAGAATCAGGTGGAGACTGTGTTTGCCTTGTGTCAGGGCGGAGATTACATTTTGCTTGATGAGCCGTTTGCCAATAACGATTTGTTCCACAGAAAGGATTTTTATAAGCTGTTGCTGGGAATTCTGGGAGAGGATGAAACCTTGATTATTTCCACTCATTTGGTAGAAGAGGTGGAATCCATTATTAACCGGGTTCTTCTTGTGGATAAGTTTGATATTGTTGCGGATGTGGGAATTGATGAAATGGAAGATAACCATACGGATGTGGTAACATGGCTGAAGAAAAAGTTGAACTACAACGAAGGCAGAGCCGCGGAATTTATCCGTAAGATGGAGGATGGGGATGTTTAAGAAGCGGATACGGTGTGCGACAATAGGTTTAATCAGCATACTTTTCTTAAGTATTGTTTTTGCGGTGCTGTTGGGAGTGACACTACGGCATAACAAGGGAAGCAGGGAACTGACGGTTCTTGTGGGGGATGCAAGCTATGCGGAGGGCATAGAAATCAGTCTGTTTGAAGAAGATGAGGAGATGTCTCGTTGGTTTATGAATCATTCGGGTGAATGGTGTCAGTGTGAGACGAATTATCAAAATACCTATCGGATACAGTTTGACGGGACGGAAGCGATTATGAATGTGTCCTGTGAAACGGCGGATAGGGAGTTCGAAACCTACAGTCATTTCTATAATCTTAATCCCGGGAATGAAGACAGATTCAGATATACGGAGGGATACCGAGAAATTGCCGGGAGTGATATTTCGGACGTGTTGTTTGCCTATACATATGAGCGGAACAGTCTTCTGTTTGAAGGCCGCTACCGGGTGGATGACTATATTTCCTTCGGAGAAGAAGACAAATTTCTGTATTATTACAATGAAGACACAAGGAGAAGTTACGAAGCGTTTTCTTTAACGTTGAAAGATGAATCGGAGATAGAAAAAAACGTATGTTATTTAAATGGAAAAGAGTATCTGTATTTATGGAAAGAGCCGGAATATCAATACTATTGCACTTATGAAAAGTATGCAGGGGCAGATGGTTCCTCCGCAAGTATGGAAACACAGCAATGGAGCTTCGAGGAGGCTTGTGAAAACGTTCCGGATAAATCATATGTATCGAAATTGAAAGAGTTCGGCATGCCGGAAATAACGATGAATGTGAAAAAAGGCATTTATTGTGCGGAAACGGAGAGGTCTTATGAAAGTACACTGGAGTGTGTAGTGCCGATGAGTGATATAGCGGAAGACTTTGAATTCCTTTGGATGGCATCGGTGGAGGAGGAAAATGCCCTTAGTGTAATCGGGCGACGAGAGAATGCGCTGGTCGAATTTCGATACTTCGCGGAAACCGGTATCGTAACGGAGCATGTGTTATGGGATGCAGGTAAGGAGTCGGCGGAATGGTTTGAAGCGGTAGAAGACGTTATGAATGTAGATGTAATGACGGACGCTGAACGGACCTATTTGTGTTTCTCCAAGGCGTTTTTTGAACCTGCCGAAGAGGAGCTCTCTTATGTGGAAGGTGATATCGTTCGACTGGTTGTGTTTGAGCAGGGAAACAGAGTGTTTGAAGGGGAAATCCGACTGCAGAAGGAGTTATTTGAGGTGTTACAGGACTTCTCCTTAAATACAAATGAGGTACATGATTGCGACCATAGAATGTGCGGAATCGAAATTCGGAAAAAGTAAAAGAACGGGGCGTTTGTACGATGAGTACGAACGCCCCTGTTGTGTTCTATGGGAAATTGCGTGTTTTCTATATGTTCTTAGTAGAGTGTCTCCCGTATCATCTGCGTCACTTCTTCAATCTTTGTTTCCTCTAATTTTGTATCCAGAAAGTACTGTACCGCGTAAAATGCCTGTGCCACCAGCATTTCCAGACCGTTCACGGCAATCAGGCCCCGGTCTTTTGCTTCCGCGAGGAGTTTAGTGACTTCCGGGTTGTAGATAAGGTCTACCACAGCGGTCAGGTGCGGAAACGGGGTGAGGGAGGTCGGTGTATCATCTACCTTTGGGTACATACCCACCGGACTGGTGTTGATGAGTACCGTGGCATCGGAGTGAAGGGCGTAGGCCTCTTCATAGGAGCAGATTCCTTCGCCGGAGCTTCGTTTGACAATGACAATTTCTTTTGCGAATAGGTCGGAAAGTACGGCAAGCACGGCCTTTGCGGCACCGCCGTTGCCCAGCACCAGTACTTTTTCTCCGGTAATCTTGATGTTATTTTTCTGCAAGGTATATAAAAATCCGTAATAGTCGGTGTTGTAGCCGGTCAGCTTTCCGTTTTTGTTGACTACGGTGTTTACGGCACCGATTTTTTTTGCCCGGTCATCCAGTACATCCAGATAAGGAATGACCTCGGTTTTGTATGGGATGGTTACATTAACGGCAGAAAAGCTTTTTTCTGTCATAAATTCTTTGACTGCTTCTTTGGTCAGTTCGATTAAATCGTAGGTATAGTCTGCCAAGGCTTCATGTATTTGTTTGGAGTAGCTGTGGGATAAATGTTCCCCCAAAAGTCCGTAAGTTGCTGCCATATATGTAGTCTCCTTGCGAAAGTGCTTTGTTACGTTATCATGGTACAAAGTATAGCACAGGAAAAATATGTTTGCAAGAAGGGGTGTCATATTTTACAGCCTGTCTCATATATTGAGATAAGGCGGGAAACAAGCTGTAAGGAATTCATCGGTACAGAGCTCGGTGATGAGAGCCTGGAAAGTGAGGAGAGGGGAGGATTGTAATGCGAATAGCATGGATGTTGCCGGAGCCCATAAGAGGGATATTACAAGCTTCCGGAATCTTTGAGGGAAAATTGCGGGAAATACGACTTCGGACCGGGAGAGGACTGATTCTTGAGACTGCAGAAGGGGAAGTTCTTTTGGATGATTCCGGATGTAGAGTTACGTCCGAGACAGAGGCCTACCGGGTGACGGCGGATGATGTGAAAACAGCGTTGGAGCTGTTGACCGAGTATTCCGTGTATGCCTTTGAGGAGGAACTGCGGCAGGGGTATTTTACTGTAGAGGGAGGTCACCGCATCGGGGTGGCGGGACGGGTAGTGATGGAGAACGGACGGGTACAGAGGCTAGGTTCCATTTCTTTTTTGAATTTTCGGGTGGCCCATGAGTGTAAGGGTTGCAGTGAGGCGTTATTCCATAGGTTGTACGGAGACGGGAGGTATTATCACACCTTGCTTTTTGCACCGGCGGGATGCGGGAAGACAACCTTTCTCCGGGATTTGATTCGACTGCTGTCGAATGCTGGTTTGCGAGTCGGCGTGGCGGACGAGCGGTCGGAGTTGGCGGCCTGCCATTATGGGGTTCCCCAGCATGATCTGGGGCTGCGGACGGATGTGATGGACGGATGTCCGAAAGCGGAGGCCATGGGAATGCTGCTTCGTTCCATGACGCCGCAGATACTGGCGGCGGATGAAATCGGTATGGAGGCGGATGTGTTTGCTATCCGGGCTGCTGCGGGAAGCGGCTGTAAAGTGGTGGCCAGTGCCCATGGCGGAAGCTTTGAGGAACTGATTCGGAATCCGGTTCTTCGTGCTCTTTGGGAGGAACGACGGTTTGAACGATATGTTTATTTGGAAAAGAGGGAGGGCCGTTTCGGAGTCGGAGCAATCTATGACGAAGAGGGGCATGTTATGGGAGAGAAAGTATGCAAACGGAATATATCAAGCTAATCGGTGCGGCGTTGGTAATCTTTGCCGGGGCCGGCTTTGGGGCGTGCCCCGTACATAAAATGAAGGAAAGGACGAAGGAATTTGAAGAATTGTACTTTTGTCTCCTTCGGTTAAAAAGTGAAATCAATCACGGCGGACGGCCGCTTCCGGAGGCAATTCATGCGGCTGCCGACAGCAAAAGAGAGGGGAAAGACGGTGTACACCGTTCCGTGATGAGAAGTCTGGCAAACCGTTTGGAACGGGGAAGAGAAAGTTATGAGACGCAATTACTGTCTTGTGTAGAGGAGGGCTTTCGGGACAGTGTCATAACAAAGGAGGAGCAGGAGGCTTTTACGGAGACGTTCCTGTTGTTGGGCGGAGGAGATAAGGAAAAACAGGTGAAGATGTTAGAGTATTATACGGAAAATGTACGCCTGGCCATTGCGCTGGAAAAGGAGAAGAGGAAGGAAAAATCCTATGTATACCGAAGTCTCGGTATTATAGGAGGCATCTTTTTGGCGGTAGTTATGTACTAAAAGCGGAAGGCGCAAAAAGTGAGGATGTTTTGCGGAAAACGTGGGAAAACGGAGGCATGTTATGACAATACAATTGATATTTAAAATTGCGGCGGTGGGGATTTTAGTGTCGGTTATCAATCAGGTGCTGAAGCATTCCGGCAGGGAGGAACAGGCCTTTTTGGTGAGTCTGGCGGGGCTTCTCCTGGTGCTTTTATGGATTGTGCCTTATATTGCGGAGTTGTTTCAGACGATTATGCGTTTGTTTGAATTGTAGGTGAGAAGAAATGATAAAGGTAGTATTCATCGGGTTGGTAGCAGTTTTTGCGGTGCTTTTGCTGAGGGTAGGAAAACCGGAATTTGCCATGGCGGTAAGTTTAGCGGCATGTGTGCTGATTTTGCTGTTTGCGGGGGGAACCCTGACTTCTGTGGTGGGAGACTTAAAGAAGCTGTTTTCTTATATCACCCTTCCGGAGGGGTATTTGAAGATACTGTTTAAGATTCTTGGGGTGGCTTATTTGGCGGAGTTCGGTTCCGCTCTGTGTAAGGACGCGGGGCAGAGCGCCATCAGCGGACAGATTGAACTGGTGGGGAAGCTGACGATTCTGGCCATCAGTATGCCGGTGGTGACTTCCTTGTTTGAAACCATCAGCCGGATGACATGGTAGGAGGTGCGGAGATGGATATGTTTTCCATTGATTATTCGGAATTGGATAAAACGGTAGAAAACTTATTCCCGGAAAACAGGATGCTTAGCTTTTCGGAAATTGTTTGCGGGCTGATGGATGGGGAAATCCGGTTCGGAGAGTTGTTTTCCCTGATTCGGGAGTCCGGATATCAGGGATTGCTTTACGGAGTAACCGGTGTAAAGGAATTGATTTTTATTGCGGTAGTGGCGGCGGTATTTTACATATTATCAAAAACAGGGCGGCTGGGACAAGCTGCCCAGACCGGATTTTTTGTGGCATATTTGCTCATTGTGGGAGGGACCTTCCGGATTTTCGATATCTCCCGGGGAATCGTGGGAGATGCACTGACCTCCCTGCTGGATTTTATGAAGGCGCTGATACCGGCTTACTGCGCAGGGATTTCCCTGGCCTCCGGCGGATTAAGCTCGGCGGTGTTTTATTCCGTGGCTATGCTGGGAATTGCGGTAGTAGGCGTAATTCTAAGGAATGTGGTGCTCCCGGTCATCGGGCTTTATTTTATGCTATCGGTGCTGAACCGGATTTTGGAGGAGGATTTTTTATCAAAGCTGGCGGGGCTTTTTTATTCCGTGGCAGAGGGGCTCATGAAGTTTTCCGTGGCGACGGTACTGGGAATCGGTACC
>JAZUBD010000059.1:0-1440 GCA_045638305.1 Lachnospiraceae bacterium | reverse complement strand
ACACCCTTGGAACGGATCAGCTTTACCACCTGTTCGATCTTCTGATTCAACGTTTTCGGCATGTCACGGAAGAGAAGATGGGCTTCGTCAAAGAAGAATACCAGCTTCGGCTTGTCCGCATCACCTACTTCCGGAAGCTTTTCGAACAGTTCCGTCAGCATCCAAAGCAGGAAAGTAGCATAAAGGAGCGGAGACTGTACCAGCTCTGTACTGTCTAAAATGTTAATCATACCTCTGCCGGAGTCGTCGGTGGTAATCCAGTCCGTAAAGTCAAGGGCCGGTTCTCCGAAGAACAAATCACCGCCCTGGCTTTCCAGTGCAAGTAAGGAACGCTGGATGGCACCGGCACTTTGCGGACTGACATTGCCGTAGGTCAGGGTATATTCTTCGCGGTGTTCGGTGACGTAGGCTAACATCGCCTTCAAATCCTTCAAATCAATCAGTAACAGACCGTTATCGTCGGCAACACGGAATACAATATTTAATACACCTTCCTGTACGGCGGTAAGACCGAGTAAGCGGGAGAGAAGAATCGGGCCCATTTCGGACACGGTGGTACGGACCGGATGGCCGTTCTTTCCGAAAATGTCAAAAAAGCGGGTCGGAAAAGAGGTATAGCTCCAGTCGTCAATCCCGAATTTTGCGATACGTTTGGACATATCTTCGCTTTCTTTGCCGGTCGCACACATGCCGGAAAGGTCCCCCTTGATATCCGCAAGAAATACCGGGACACCGAGAGCCGAGAAAGATTCTGCCAGTACCTTTAATGTGATTGTCTTACCTGTACCGGTGGCTCCTGCGATGGGACCGTGGCGGGTTCCCATCTTCGGATATAAAAACTGTAAGTTGTCATTCTTTGCAATCCAGATTTTGCCGTCTTTAACCATGATTCGACACTCCTTTTCTATGATACAACGGAAGGTTTTGTTTTTTGTGCAGAAAAAGCAGAAGCAACGGAGTGTTACTTCTGCTTTGTTTTATGAAAGAAATTAACCCTGGTTCTGTGCAGCGACTAAGCCCTTGCCTCCGTACAGTTCGCGAAGCTTCGGCTTTTCGATTTTGCCGGTAGGGTTACGAGGTACATCCGCAAAAATAATCGTATGCGGACGCTTGTAACGAGGAAGTGAGTGACAGAACGTGTTTACTTCATCTTCCGTCAGTGTGCAACCAGGCTTAACTTCGATGATTGCACCGGTAATTTCACCGAGACGCTTGTCCGGAAGACCGATAACAGCGACATCTTTGATGGCGTCATGTTTACGAAGGAAATCTTCAATTTGTACCGGGTAAATATTTTCGCCGCCGCTGATAATAACGTCTTTTTTACGGTCAACGAGGAAGATGAAACCGTCCTCATCCTGCATTGCCATATCACCGGTAAAGAGCCAGCCGTCGGCGAGCACTTCGTTGGTTGCTTTTTCATCTTTATAATAGCAGGTC
>JAZUBD010000058.1:0-5150 GCA_045638305.1 Lachnospiraceae bacterium | reverse complement strand
CCGCTTATGCGGAAGATATCCCCGGAGAGTCAAGGATTCTTTGGGGATTTTTTTGTTGAGTTAGCTTTCTAATTAGAATAATAAGAAATCACAATATACTCATAATAAGATTAATATCTTTGTGAAAAGTTAACAGAATAGACACAAAAAAAACGGGGGCTTTCGTGGAAAACAAACGGATTCTGTGGTAAAATGGACGATGGGAGTTTTTTACTGCAAAAACAGTAAGGAGCCCTTTATATCAGGTTGCTAAAGTAGCAGGAGGTTACAATGGGAAGGAAAAGGTTTTTCACAGGAGTGTTATTCGTCTCCTGTGCGCTTGCGCTTTGCGGGTGTAATAAGACGCAGAAGGATGATAAATCATCGGTTCTGACGTCGGGGAACGGAACGAGTTCCTACGAAATGACAACGGTCCAAAAAGACAGGATTCAGAAGACGAAGGTGCTGGTGGCAAATTACCAGCAGGTAAAGTCGGAGAATTTGTCCTTTTCGGTAGACGGAAGACGTTTGTCGGGTGTGTATGTTTCTCTGGGGGATTCCGTGAAAAAGGGAGATCTCTTGGCGGAAGTGTATTGTGACGAGGAAAAAGAAAGCCTTGCGACTCTGGGATATCAGATTCGGACGCAAGAGATGAAAATAGACCATTTGAACGAGCAGAAGGAGCTTAAGCTTGCCCAGTTGGCGCGAAAGAAGTCGTCCATGTCCGCTGCGGAGTATCAGAATCGTGTAGATTTGTTAGAGACGGAATATCGGTTGCAAATTGAGGATATCGAGGATTCCGTTTACATTGCGCAGTTACAGTACGATGAGCTGTATCAGTGGGTGGAAGGCTGTAAGATTTATGCGGGAATGGACGGTACCGTGACCTATCTGAGAGACACCGGAAGCAGTTTTGTTTCCTGGTCCGGAAATAAGGTAATGACCGTCAGTGACAGTGCGGAATGTGCCTTCCTGTGCGATGATATCGAGTATGCGGAGTATTTTACCGTGGGCGAGACCTATGTGTTTGCCACCAGCACCGGAGTGGAGTACGAAACCTATTTGAAGGAAATTGACGCGGAGCAGGGCGTGATGCATTTCGAACTCAAGGTGCCGCGATACGATATGACTCTGGGACAGAGGGTATTGTATTCTCTGGTACTGGAGGAAAAGGAAAATGCCCTCAGTGTTCCGAAAAACGCAGTTCACTACGCGGGAGACGGAGCCTATGTGTATTACTTTGACGAAGAGGGCAACCGCCAGATTAAGCAGATCGAAGTGGGATTAGAGGCGGATTCCAAGGTGGAAGTGGTAAGCGGACTTGCCGAAGGCGACGAAGTGATTTTGCGTTAGCAGGAGGATAGTATGAGAAGGAAAAGATGCGGATTGTGTCTGGCGGTAGTGGCGCTTGCGGCAGTGAGTCTGGCAGGTTGCGGGGCCGGGGACGCAATGCAGAATGAGATAGAATTGCTTTCCCCGGTGGAAGCAGTGGTGGATATTGAAACCGTAATGTATCGTGATTTGTATACGGTTACCACTAAGGATGCGGAATTGGCACCTTATACGGAGGAATTAACCTTTGAAGCAGGCGGCAGGATTGCGAATCTTTATGTGGAAATCGGCAGTGTGGTGAAGGCCGGAGATTTGCTGGCAGAGCAGGGAGAAGACGAGGTGCGGACTGCGGCGAGCAACGCCTTAAACAGATATCTGTCGGAGAAAAAGGTATATGTGGATACGGTAAAAGCGGTAAATAAGAAGCTGGCAACCAATCTGAGCCGTGAGGAAAGAGAATGGCAGAATTTGCTGCTGACCCAGGCGGAGCAGTTGTGGGAAATGCAGGAGCCGGAGCTTTGGGCGGCGTGGGAGGAAGCCAGAGCAAAAGTAGGAAACAGTCAGATTTTTGCTCCTTTTGACGGTGTGGTTACCGCTTGCGTGAAAGAAGGCGCTAATGTGGCGGCAGGCCAGCCGGTGATTGCGGTTTCCGATACGGAGCGTTTGTATATTACGGTAGGTAGCTATCTTTCTCCGTCCGAGCTTGAAAATTATGACAGGGTTTACGCCATTGTAGACGGAAAAGAGACAGAGGTTACCTATGTAGAGGAGCTGATGGAGGAAGAAGGAACGTATACCTATTATACGGCAAAGGATGTCGGAGAGGCCGGTATGGGAGATTTTGTCCTGATTTGTATGGTGGGCAATTATCATCCTCAGGTGCTTTCCGTGCCGAGCAATGCGGTGTACAGAGACAGTACAGGGACTTATGTTTATTTGTTGGACGGAGATACGAGAGTGCGTAAGGATGTCACCCTCGGATATTCCGGTACCGTATATGTAGAAATCGCAGAAGGACTGCAGGAAGGAGACCGGGTATATGTTAAAAATTAAGGGAAGAAAAAGAATCTTTCTTGCATTGACCTTATGTGTTGTAATGGGGACCTGTTCTGCCGCACCTGCGGGATTGCCGGGAGGAGCCGGAGCAGACTGGGATTTTTCGGATTGGAATGCGACAGGGCAGACAAAACCGGGACAGTATACCCCGGAGAAACAGCCGGCGGAACAGAATGCTGCGTCGAAGACGGAGCAAAAGCCGGATGATGTTACGGAAGGGTTGACGATTCAGAAAGAGGTCTCTTCCGAGACGTTGTATAAAGATGCATTGGAGACGCAGACGGCAGGAAGCCAGAAGTACACAACGGTACGACGCGGGGATTTTGTAATGACGTCTACCGTGGCGGCATCGGTGGTGTATCCGAAGCAGAAGACCATCCGGTATGATTTTCCGTACGGTCAGACTTACTATATGGAAGCGGTTGGATTGGAAACGCCGAATAAGAAGGTGGGTGATCCGATTGCGAAAATTTTTGTGGCAATGGATGAAATCCAGCTGGCAATGATGGAGCGTCAGATTCAACGTATGGAGGAGCGCGGTGAGACCGGCGCCACCTATACGGAAGCGCTGGAACGCATGGAGGAAATGAAGGAAGCACTCAATACGACGGAGATTGTAATGGAAGAGGACGGCATTTTGCTGGAGCAGGAGACCTTACGGTTTGGTACCCAGATATCTTCTTACACCATTGTGCTGGCAGATCCGGCAGAGCGTTTACTTGAGGTATCGAATGAGAACAAGCAGTTCCGGTTCGGACAGAGTGTGACGGTATCCGCAAAGGTAAACGGTGTGACCTGTCAGGGAACGGGAACGGTAATTACAGCGTCCGCAGCCATGATATCCGAGGATTTGGCAGGTACGACGGCGTTTATTCGTCTGGACGAAGAGAGCGAGTATTTGTATGACGGTTCCGGTTTTTCCGTGACGGTGGAAACAGTCCGTATGAAGGACGTTTTACTTTTGGATGCTTCTGCGGTTTATATGGCAAACGGTACCCAGATGGTAAAGGTAAAGGATGAGTACGGGTTACATGCAGTCGGGTTTTCTTTCGGACGTAAGAATGCCAATACCTATTGGGTAATTGATGGTCTGGAAGAGGGTACACAAATCTTGGTTCAGTAATAGGAGGATACCATGTTTCGGTTTATGTTGCAAAAACTCAGACACAAAAAATGGCTTGCCTTGTGTCTGCTGATCGGCAATGTCCTGCTGGTAGCGGTAGCTGCGGGATATCCGATGTATAAAGATGCTTCCCTGCAGAGAATGCTTTCGGATGAATTCGACGCTTATGCGGAGAAAAACGGAGTACACGCCGGCCTGATTACCATGTCTTCCACGGCACGAAAGGGCGAGTTTCAGGAGGATTTTCTGGCACTGGAGGAGTATTCCACCCGTGTGTGCGCCGAATTGGGCGTAGAACAGATGGAGTATGTGGCACATGTGGGCCTGTCCTATTCTACGGGATTGTCTGCGTTAGAACGTGTGGCAGGAGCTAAAAGAGATATTAAAATAGGCACTCTTACGGATTTGCCGAATCACAGCACGGTAATTGCCGGCAGTATGTATTCGGATGAGCTTGCAGAGGACGGTTGCCTGGAGGCGGTTGTAACGGAGGCTGCGCTGATTCAGCAGAAGTTTGTTCTCGGCGAGGTAATGGAGTTTGCTTCCATTAAGGATTTGGAGGATGAACCGTTGCGTGTCCGTATTGTGGGTGTGATTAAGAACAGCGAAGAAAATGACATTTACTGGGTGAACAGTCCGGATACCTATGATGCGGATGTGTTTGTTTCGGAACCGCTATTTCACACGATGTTCCGGGGGAACCGCATGGGCGGATACAAGTTTAACGCTACCTGGTATGTCATCAGTGACTGTAACAGTCTGCCTCAGGAGGAAGCGGTAGCGGCAAAGGAGAGAGTAGACAGTCTTCTGGAGTTGGAGAGCGTCAGCAAGATGATTTCCTGCGACGGCTACGAGGAAGTATTGGAAGAGTTCGTAGGTAAGGAAAAGAAGATTAATGCAACCCTTCTGATTTTGCAGGTGCCGGTATTGGCACTTTTGGCAGCGTTCCTGTTTATGATTTCCGGACAGATGCTCTCCATGGAGCAGAGTGAGATTTCCCTGCTGAAGAGCCGTGGTGCCGGTAAGGGGCAGATTATCCGTCTGTATTTTATGCAGAATCTGGTGTTGGCAGGCATTTCCTTTGTCATCGGTTTGCCGCTCGGTATGTACCTTTGTAAGGTCATCGGTTCTTCCACCGCCTTTTTGGAGTTCGGTGTAAAAAGAAGCCTTCCGGTAAAGCTGACGGGAGAGGTATTCTTGTATGCCGGTGTAGCTATTGCGGTATCCGTGTTGTTGACTTTGATTCCGGTGTTTAAATACAGCGGAGTTTCCATTGTACATGTAAAGCGCCGTAAGGCACGCTCGGAGAAAAAGCTTTGGCAGAAGCTGTTTTTGGATGTGATTGCCACCGGCGTGGCGTTATACGGTTTCTACAACTTCTCCGGAAGACTGGATTCCCTGAAGGAAAGTGTGCTGGCGGGAGAGCCGCTGGACCCGCTGTTATATTTCAGTGCGTCCCTGTTTATTCTCGGTGTGGGTCTGTTGTTTTTGCGTGTGCAGCCGCTTCTTATCAAGCTGTTGTTTATGGTACGTAAGCGTAATTTAAGCCCGGCGGGCTATGCGTCCTTTTTGCAGACCATCCGTACCGGAGCGAAGCAGCAGTTCGTAATGTTGTTCCTGATTCTGACGGTGGCGCTCGGTATTTTTAATGCAACAGTGG
>JAZUBD010000057.1:0-3234 GCA_045638305.1 Lachnospiraceae bacterium | reverse complement strand
CCGGAAAAAGCAAAAGAAAAAGAGGCTGGGGAACAGCCTCTTTTTCCGAGTAATATGCTATGAGGAACATATCACTCAACGTATAATAGGGTGGGAGTAGAAAGTGTTTTATCACTATCCAAGACATAATATAACATGTAGTTGTGAATAAAATATAGATAAAATGTAAACAAATTATGAACGAAAGAAAAAGTGGAGTATCGTCAGATTTTCTTGCAATCGGAAGCGGAAAAAAGTATAATGTTTGTAAAGGAATGTTAAGATAATGATAAGACGGAAGAAACCTGTTTGCGGTATATGATACGGTATACGGAAAGGATTCGTATGGATTACAGAAAATTAGCGGATACTGCTATGTTGGCGGGGACCATAATGCTGCGGGGTGGTGCGGAAACCAACCGGGTAGAGGATACGATGGAACGGATTTTGGATACCTCCGGAGCGGCGACGACGGAGGTATTGGTATTGTCCACGGCGCTGATGCTGACCATTGATGCGCCGGAGATTTCCGCCATTACGAAGATGCAGCGGATTTCCGACCGGGGAACCGATATCGGAAATATTTGTGTGGTGAACAACTTATCGAGAAAGTATTGTGCCGGAGAGATTACGTTAGACGAGATGTACGAGGAGTTGGAGCATCTGGGAGAAGCGAAGCGTTATCCGGAGTGGCTGTGTTATTTGTGTACCTTAGGAACTGTGGTGATGTTTACCTTACTTTTGGGCGGTAATGCCATAGATGCGTTAGTGGCAGGCGCCTCGGCGGTGGTGATGGTGTTGTTTCAGATTCTTGCCACCAAGATTCGCCTGAATCAGTTTATGTACCATATGGCGGCGCTGGCCTGTGCCACATTTTTTGTTTCGGCGCTGGTGGGCGGTTTTTCGATTCGGTGCAATCTGGAACTGGTGATTGCGGGCACAGCGATGCCTTCCCTGCCGGGAGTGGCAATTACCAATGCCATCCGGGATACGTTGCACGGGGATTATATTTCCGGTTCCGCCAGAGTGATGGAGGCTTTTGTGCGGGCCATCTCCTGTGCGGTAGGAATCGGTGTGGGCCTTTATCTGGGCAGTCTGTTGACGGGAGGTGTGCTATGAGTCCGTTAGAGTTTGTGTTACAGGTAGTCAGTGCGTTTGTCGGAGTGGTTGCGGTCGCAGTGCTTTTTCAAGTGCCGAAAAAGAATTTGGTACTTGCGGGAGTGACCGGCGCGGCAGGTTGGTTTCTGGAGCTTGTGGCAGAGGAAGTGTCAGGGAATGCTTTACTTTCGTATTTTCTGGCAGCGTTTCTAGTGGCAATTTTGTCACAGATTTTTGCGCGAGTGTCCAAGGCGCCGGTAACGCTTTATCTGGTAACCGGCATTTTGCCGTTGGTTCCCGGTGTGGGAATGTACCGGACGGTGTATTATTTGTTGCAGAGCGATCATGCGCTGACAGGCTACTATTTGTCTTATACCCTGCAGATTGCCGGAATGATTGCATTGGCGATTTTTGTGGTGGACTCTTGTTTTAAGCGGTTATATCAGAGAAAGAAAAAAAGCTAAGGAGGAACGGTATGCGCATCGGGTTATTACGGCATTTTAAGGTAGATTGTCCTCATAAGAAGATGATGACATCGGAGGAATTCAGAGAGTGGTCCGAAAAGTATGAGCATTCGAGAATATTAAAAAAGCATGTTGAAATGTACGGAATTAAGTGGGATATTTGCTATTCCAGCGACATTCCGCGGGCGGTGGCTACCGCAAAGGAAGTATACAGCGGGAATATTCATGTAGACAAGCTGCTGCGTGAGGTGGATAATGCCCCGTTTATTCATACGGAACGATTACGTCTGCCTTTTGAGGTATGGCATGTATGCGGACGTTTTGCCTGGTACTTTAAGTCCAAAAGTCAGCCGGAGAGTATCGTGGGGACGAGGAAGCGTATTCGGGAATTTTTACGTTCCATCGACTGGTCCCAGGACAATATTTTAATTGTGTGTCATGGTTTTATGATGTTTAATATTTGTATGGAATTGTTCCGGATGGGCTTTAAGGGAACAAAGCTCCGCAGAGTGCGGAACGGAATGCTGTACCAGTATGTGGGGCCGCGTCCGGAGTTTTGGAAGCAGCAGAAGAAGGAACAGGAAAAAGCGTGATGCATGCCTTTGCGGAGTTGTCAATGAAATGCAGAGGTAGGAAGAGAAGGAGAGGAACGAATACAGATGAAAATTACGGTGGTATGTGTCGGTAAGATAAAAGAGAAGTTTTTTACGGACGCCATTAAGGAATACGAAAAGCGTCTGAGCCGTTATTGTAAGCTGTCCATTACGGAACTTACGGACGAAAAGACACCGGATGGCGCTTCGGAGGCACTGGAGGAGCAAATTAAGAAAAAGGAAGGCGAGCGGATCTTAAAGGCAATCCCGGAGGGGGCGTATGTCGTAGCCCTTGCCATTGAGGGAAAGCAGCTTTCCAGTGAAGAACTGGCGTCCTTTGTAGATAAGCTGGGTGTAGGCGGTACCAGTCATATTGTGCTGATTATCGGCGGGTCCTTGGGTCTTTCCAAGGAAGTGCTGGCGCGAGCGGACTATCTGCTCAGTTTCTCCAAGATGACATTTCCGCACCAGCTGATGCGGGTGGTGTTGTTGGAACAGGTGTACCGGGCGTACCGGATTATCAGCGGGGAACCGTATCATAAGTAAGGAAGGTACTTAGATGAAGATAATAGATATTTTGGAAGATGGTGACATTCGGAATAAATTAATACAGTTTGCTGCAAACTGTTCTTGGCAGAGCACGGGAAGTTATCTTGCGGAATTGGTAATTGACGGTAATCTGGAAGAGAAGGAAACTGTATTCGCAGCAGTAGAAAATGATGAGGTGGTGGGATTTGCAGCATTTTTGCAGGAATGTGTTGCGGATGTCAAAGAATCTGAAGCAGATATAGAAAAAATGAATGCATGGTTGGATTTTTTGTTTGTAGATGAGGCGTATCGGGGACAGAAAATCAGCACGAAATTGATTGAGAAGATATTTGAATATTGTAAGAGGAATCATTTTAACAAGTTGTATTTGCTCACGGAATCTCATGAAGCGATGTATCAAAAATATGGTTTTAAAAACATCGGAAATGTAAAGCTTTATTGCGGAGTGGATTGTACCGTTATGGAAAAAGACATTGAAAAAATGCTATCATTAAAGATATAAAAATGAGGAAGTCGGATCGTAGCCATGTCGTCCTGTGAGCGAAGGGGTT
>JAZUBD010000056.1:0-1893 GCA_045638305.1 Lachnospiraceae bacterium | reverse complement strand
GTCATATTCTTTCTGGGTACAGAGTCCGTTCTTTAACATAAGATCAAGACATTTATCACGACGCTCCTTGTTATCTTCCGGATAGTGAATCGGATTCTGGAAGGTCGGGGAGTACGGGATGGCTGCCAGGACGGTAACCTCCGAGAGAGTTAAATCCTTGGCATCCTTGCTGAAATAAACTTTGGCTGCGGTCTGGAGACCGTAGGCGGTATTACCGTAGTTTACGGTATTGATGTAGTATTCCAGAATGGTGTCCTTGGATAATCTGCTTTCCAGTTCTACCGCAAGGAACTGCTCCTGTATCTTACGGGAAAGTTTCACAATCGGGTTGTCCTCGTTACCGCCGCCGAATACCTGATTCTTCAGGAGCTGCTGGGTAATGGTACTGGCACCGAAGTCGAGACTTTTTGTGCTTAGGTTGGATACTAATGCTCGCATGATGCCTCGCATATCGATACCGTCATGCTCGTAGAATCGCTCGTCCTCCATTGCTACAAAAGCAAACTTAATGTATTCCGGAAGCTCCACGATTTCTACGTAGTCACGGTTGGCTTCCACACCTGCCAAAATCTCGGCGTGGGTACCGTCTCTGAAGTAGGTGTTGGAAGCGTAGCCGGAAGGAACTACGTTAATTAAGTCGATGCTCGGTACGGTGGCGGAAAGACCTTTTACAATACCGGCAACCGCGGCAACCCCCACAGCCACAACGAATACAACTCCGAGCAAAAACAAACGGAAAGCCGTAACGTTTAACTTGGAGGAGAAGCGCTTGGAGCGTGTCTTTAGATTTCGTATTTTTTTATTGGTTTCGTCTTTACTGAAATTCATGGATATCCCTTCCTTACATACTTTCTATAAAAAGCTTTTCCGAAAAAAATAAGGTTATTCGGAAAAGAATACAGGCGAGTTGTCAATCATGCAAAACCATACCGGGTCCTGTTCGGTAATTTCCGCTTTGCCGGAGGTGGCCTCCGTTACCTTTTTGATGAAGGCTCCGCGGGTATCCGGTGTGGTAAGTACCGTACAGGTGACAGTATCGGTGTAGATGGTATCCTGTGTGAACAGCTCCATCTGGGCAACGATGTACTGAAGCTTGCCGATGCTGTTGTAGTCGGTCACTACGGTAACCGGGATGCCGTAACGCTTTTCCGTGACGGTGCTGGCGGTAAGACCGGCCTTGGTAGCCGCCTGATAGGCTCGGACCAGACCGCCGGTACCGAGCAGGGTACCGCCGAAATACCGGGTAACTACCACGCAGACGTTGTGTACATCCTCCGCAAGAAGTACATCAAGCATGGGACGGCCTGCGGTCTTTTGCGGTTCGCCGTCATCGCTGCAACGGGCGGTTTCATGGCGCATGCCTAAGGTGTAGGCAGAACAATTATGGGAAGCGTCCCAATATTGCTTCTTCATTTGTTCGATAAAGGCTAGCGCCTCCTCTTCCGAGGTAATCGGAATGACGGTGGCGATAAAGCGGGACTTTTTCTCCACAATCTCTCCTACGCCGCCCCGGTAAACAATTCGGTAGGCCTCAGACATAACGGTTCTCCCTTCGAAAAACAGGAGCTCCGGCGGGGAACTCTTGTTGTTTTTGCATGAAAACAGTATATCAAAAACAGGCGGATACTGCAAGAATAATAGCAGATTTAATAAATTTGTAATGAATATCTTTACAAAACGAAAAACTGCGGATATACTATAAAGGTATGTGGGAAAGAGGGAGGAAAGACCCCGACAAACAGAGAAAGGACCTGTTGTTATGCTTGAATTAAGAAATGTTTCTTATCGTGTAGATAATGAGGGCGTGGAAAAATACATTTTAAAGGATATCAGTTTGACCATAGAGGACCGTTTTGTGGCCATTAAGTCGGAGGCCAAGCGGTCTTAGGAAGA
>JAZUBD010000055.1:0-1642 GCA_045638305.1 Lachnospiraceae bacterium | reverse complement strand
CAAGCTGCTTGTCGTCTACCACATTCGGCGCATCCGTCATAAGGCAGGATACATCCTTTACCTTCGGGAATGCGGTAACGTCACGGGTAGAGTCCTCTCCCGACATGAGCATCACAAGACGATCAAGACCGTAGGCAAGACCTGCATGCGGCGGAACACCGTACTTGAACGCATTCAGTAAGAAACCGAATCTTTCGTAAGCTGCTTCTTTGGTAAATCCTAACTTTTCAAACATCTTTTCCTGTACGTCGTTCTGGAAGATACGCACGGAACCGCCACCGATCTCGGTGCCGTTTAATACGATATCGTAAGCCTTTGCACGTACCTTGCCCGGATCGGTATCAAGGAGCGCCAGGTCCTCTTCCATCGGCATGGTAAACGGATGGTGCATTGCCACGTAACGCTTCTCTTCTTCATCATACTCAAGAAGCGGGAACTCCGTTACCCACAGGAAATTAAACTGCTTCTTATCTAACAACTCTAACTGCTTTGCAAGCTCTAAACGGAGCGCACCAAGCACGTCATAAACCACCTTATTCTTGTCGGCCGCAAACAGGAGTAAATCGCCCGGCTCGCCGCCCATGGCAGCCACCAGAGCCTTAAGCTCCTCTTCGGTCATAAACTTTGCAAAGGAAGACTTGATGTTGCCGTCCTCTTCCACTGCGAGGTATGCAAGACCCTTTGCACCGTAGCCCTTTGCGAACTCAACCAAAGCGTCAATCTTCTTACGCGGCATCGCAGCCTGGCCCTTTGCGTTAATACCGCGCACGGAACCACCATTCTCTAAAGCACCGGTAAATACACCGAAACCGCAACCCTTTACCACATCGGAAACATCGGTCAGTTCCATACCGAAACGGGTATCCGGCTTATCGGAACCGAAACGGTCCATTGCTTCCTGCCAGGTCATACGCTGAATCGGAAGAGACACCTCTACATCCAGAACTTCTTTAAAGAGCTTGTGAAGAAGACGCTCGTTTACATCCAATACATCCTCGATATCTACGAAAGAAAGCTCCATATCGATCTGGGTAAACTCCGGCTGACGATCCGCACGTAAGTCCTCATCACGGAAGCACTTTACGATCTGGAAATAACGGTCATAACCGGAACACATCAGAAGCTGCTTAAAAATCTGCGGAGACTGCGGCAATGCATAGAAATTGCCCGGATGCACACGGCTCGGTACAAGATAGTCTCTTGCGCCCTCCGGGGTACTCTTGGTAAGCATCGGAGTCTCGATTTCAAGGAAGCCCTCATCCGCCAAAAACTGTCTGGTCAGCGTAGCCACCTTACTTCTCATCATCAAATTTCTCTGTAAATCCGGACGGCGAAGGTCGATATAACGATACTTCAAGCGAAGCTCTTCCTTCGTCTTGGAATCCTCCTCTACCGGGAACGGCGGAACCTCTGCCTCGGAAAGTACACGAAGCTCCTTTGCACGCACTTCGATATCACCGGTTGCCAAATTCTCGTTTACCGCGCCGGAACGCTTTACCACTTCACCTACCACAGCGATTACAAACTCACTGCGAAGCTTTTCTGCTTTTGCAAAATTTTCACATCCGCAGGTATCCTCTTCGAAAATGATCTGTAAGAGACCGGAACGGTCGCGCAGATCCAAAAAGATAATACCTAAGTC
>JAZUBD010000054.1:0-4375 GCA_045638305.1 Lachnospiraceae bacterium | reverse complement strand
ATGGAGCAGGGTCTTACCTTCGCTATCCGTGAGGGTGGTAGAACCGTAGGTTCCGGCCGTGTTGCAACCATCATCGAGTAATCTCCGCGTTAGCAACGAGCTTAGCTAGAAAGCAAATAAAACCCAGTGGGAACCTTGTGTTCCCAACTGGGTTTTTCTTTGCTTTCGTAGGCGCGGCGACTGCCGCGACCGAGGGAATGCGTAAGCATTCTCGAGGGCGAAGCGAGTTGCGTAGTGGCTGTTTTTGCGTGTTTGCGGGCATTTATGAAATGCCCGCGACCGAGGGAATGCGAAGCATTCTCGAGGCGTTCAGCGAAAAGTGTAAGGAGGGTTTTCGTAGGCGCGGCGACTGCGAGCTTGCGGGTTCGTTGCTTGCAACGAGACTTGCGGGAGTCCCAGGGCAAGCTTGCTTGTCTCTGGGGATTTCTTTTGTTATAATGACAGCAATAAGACATCATGCCAAAATCGGAAAGGTTTTTCCTTAAAATATCTGCTATGATAAGACCGTAGCTACAAATTGAAACTTAAAGGAGGTGTTAGGGTGTACAGAGAAATTATACAGGACAGTATCGATTACATCGAGGACAACTTAAAGACGGAGCTTTCGGCGCAGGAGTTAAGTGATAGAGCAGGCTTTTCACTGTTCCATTTTTACAGGGTGTTTCAAACAGCAGTAGGACTGCCGGTGATGCAGTATGTGCTTCGGCGAAGACTTTTAAATGCCATCTATGAAATCAGCATGGGAGAAAAGATGATTGATGTTGCACTGCAGTACGGCTTTGAAACTCATGGAGGCTTTTACAAGGCATTCGTCCGTGAGTTCGGATGTACACCGACACAGTATCTTACAAAGTATAAGGCGAAGAAGCCTTATCGTATCAATATTTTTAAGGAGGAACATGTTATGGTCTCACATAAGAAAGCAACAGAGATTTTAAAAAACTGGGGAATGGAGAAGGAAGGCGTTTTCGATATTTACTACGAAGGCACCGGCAACCGGAACGAGTCGGCCTATTACGTAGGAGATGAGTATGTACTGAAGTTTTCCGCGAACTTAGGTAAGTTAAAGAGTCATATTACGATATCCAAGGCATTGGAAAATGTCGGCTTACATGCAGCCACTCCGGTAGTAACCGCATCAGGAGAAGAGTATGTGGCAGACGGAGAGTTGTACTTCTGTCTGACCAAGCGTCTGGCGGGTCAGCAGATGAAGCCGGGAAACATATATGAGGAATCATCCGCGGATAGAGCACGCTTTGTAGGTGAGGTCATTGGCCAGTTGAGTCTTGCATTGGCTAATGTGGAGGCGCTGGTAGAAGAGGTAAATATCTACGAAAGAGTAACCGGTTGGGCAATCCCGCAGCTTGCAGGCAAGCTTATCGGGGCGGATAAAGTCTTTGAAGAGTATGAGAGTGTGTTCGGAAAGCTTTATAGAGATCTTCCAAAACAGGTGATTCACAGAGATCCGAACCCGGGGAATATCATTCTTGCCGGAGATAAGTGGGGCTTCATTGATTTTGAACTTAGCGAGAACAATGTCCGCATTTTTGACCCGTGCTATGCCGCAACCGCAATTTTATCCGAAAGCTTTGAAGAAGGTAATGAGGAAAAGCTTAAGAAATGGCTTGAAATTTTCAAAAATATCATGTACGGCTATGATGATGTGGTAAAGCTGACCGATGAAGAGAAGCAGGCACTTCCGTATGTAGTGCTTTCCAACCAGTTGCTGGCTCTTGCCTGGTTTGCGGGACAGGAAAAGTTTGCCGAAGTTTACGAAACCAATAAGAAGATGACGGAGTGGTTAGTGAAGGTGTTTGACGAGCTTCGTATCGGAAAATAGATGTTACAAGTACCCCGGAGTTTGTGGACTCCGGGGACTTTTTTATGTGGTGCGCCTCTTTTTATACTCCCTCGGACTCATACCTACCTGTCTGGAAAAAATCTTGGAAAAATAGGAAAAGTCCTGATAGCCTACCATAATGGCAACATCGGAAACAGAGAAGTCAGTGGTGTTAAATAATCGGAGGGCTTCTCTGATTCTTTCCTGCTGAATATATTGGGTCAGATTGATACCGGTTTCTTTGCTGAAAGAATAGGACAGTGCGGATGCATTTTTATGAAAGTAGTCCGCTAAATAGGCCAAAGAAAGCTCTTCTTCCAGGTGAAGCCGGATGTAATCGATGATATCCTTTGTCTGTTTGGAATAGCTTGGATTAGCATAGTTTTTTACCAACAGACAGTATTTGTGGCAAATTTCGCCCGGCATTTGTTCCAGTTTTGCCATGGTGGTTAACGAGTCGATTTTTGCCCGGGTGGAAATCATCTGCTTAATAATGTGGTACGGATGAATATCTGTGGTCAGAAGTTCCGCATGGCAATAGTTATTCAGGCTGTGAAGCAACCAGCGGAATTCGCGCATGGAATTGTCGTGGACAAAGCGGGCATCGTCTAAAAAGGAATGTAGAGCCTGTTGTGCGACGGGAGTGTTACCGGTTTTTACTGCCTGTAAAAAGTTGAACAGGGAGTTTTGGTATTCTTTGGCGTGTTCCACAGTATAGGCATCCAAAAGCTCTTTGTTGATGTCGATGTCCCGCTTTTTGTCTGCGTACTGCATCAATACAGGTGACACGTCGGCAAATTCCGGATAATAAACCGAGAGGACATGCCTGACCACTGCGGTAACCGAATCCGGATGGGCAAAGGGCATTTGCTCGTAGATCGATTTCAGCGGTTGTATTTCAGAGGGAGAGATGCGTGAATCTCTTAAAATTTGTGTAAAATAATTGGCGGAGAGTTCTTCGTCACGGAAGGGCCCGATAGAAAGAAAGTCGGGCTGTTCTTTTGCTTCCAGCAAAGCCAGAATATTGTAAAAGCCCAGATTACTCTTTACGATAATAAGACGATATCCGACCGGACTGTTACCGAAGGAGATATTTTGTTGTTCACTGGTATAATCGTTCCAGACCATGGCACGAAGCCCTAAATCGATTTTTTTGATGTCCGTATAGGGCGGAGTAAATAGGATGACCGGTATCTGAAAGGCGGAGTGTAGTACATTTTGTAATAATTCATTGCATTTTGTAAGTTTTGAGGTGAGATTTTCCATGATGCTCCTTTCTTCGCCTGTAGTCATATGGATTTCATGCAAATATTATACAACAAAAACAAAAATAATACAAGTTAAAAGACTTGCGTTACGATAAAATAAAGTCAGTAGAAAAGAAATTTGTAAATTACAATAAGGAGGACACGATAAATGAAGTTTAATTGGAACAATGGCTGGTTGTTTACAAAGGATGTGAAATTGGTTTCAGGTTCCCATACTGCATTAAATATTTCCTCATGGGAAGCGGTGGATTTACCGCATACCTGGAATGCAAAAGACGGACAGGACGGCGGCAATGATTATTACCGCGGCACCTGTTATTATACAAAGAAATTGGAACTTGCGGACTGTAAGGGTGCGGACCGGGTGTATATCGAATTTGAGGGTGCGAATTCTTCTGCGGATGTGTATGTAAACGGTACTCTTGCGGTGCATCATGACGGCGGTTATTCTACCTTCCGTGCCGATATTACGGATCTTCTGAAGGATGAAAATGAGGTTGTGGTAGCGGTGGACAATGCACCGAACGACAGAGTATACCCGCAGATGGCAGACTTTACCTTCTACGGTGGTATTTACCGTGACGTGAATATTATCTGTGTACCGAAGGCCCACTTTGATTTGGATTTCTTCGGAGGCCCGGGTATTCAGGTGACTCCGGTGATGGACGGTTCCAACGCAAAGGTAGAGGTCATCAGTTACTTTACCGGACTTTCCGGCAGAGAGACCGTAAAGTATGTGATTAAGGATAAGGACACGGTGGTTTGTGAGAAGGAGGTTTCCGCAAAGGAAGGCAAGGCAGAGTTTGTGATTGAAAATGCCCACCTTTGGAACGGTCGAAAGGACCCGTTCCTCTATACCCTGGAGGCGACTCTTACCGACGAAAGCTTAAAGCTGGATGCCAGAACCGTACGCTTCGGTTGCCGTAGCTTCTCCATTGACCCAGAGAGAGGATTTATCTTAAACGGTGAGGAGTATCCGCTTCGCGGTGTATCCCGTCATCAAGACAGAAAGGACATCGGTAATGCGCTTTTACCGCAGCATCACAAGGAGGATGCGGAGCTGATTTACGAGGTGGGTGCAACGACCATTCGTCTGGCGCATTATCAGCATGCACAGTACTTCTACGATTTATGTGATGAGATGGGCTTTGTTCTTTGGGCGGAGATTCCGTACATTTCCAATCATATGCCAAAGGGCAGGGAGAATACGATTTCCCAGATGAAGGAGCTTTTGGCCCAGAATTACAACCACCCGTCTATTTTCGTA
>JAZUBD010000053.1:0-6035 GCA_045638305.1 Lachnospiraceae bacterium | reverse complement strand
AGTAAAAAACCAATATTGCTGTCTGTCGCCTGTCCGAACTTAACCAGCACATCTTTGACGTAAGAAAACAATACCTCATCAGAATCCAACCGCCCTTTCAGCAATTGAGCACTTGCACTTGTCGAATTCATACGATAATTGTACAAACACCCCCTTGCGACTCCTACTTTCGATGCCAACGGAAGAATCTGAAAGTTTTTAAGAGTATCGCCACCATACCCACCTAAATGTATGCCGGTTATTAGTTCATCCTGCGAAAGTAACAATGTAGAACGTATCAATCTCCCCCAAAACACACGAAAGAACTGGTAAATCATCGGTAAACATGCTAAAGCTTCCCGTACCGAAAAAAGCATATCATCGTCTAACGACCTGGTTCCTACTATTTTACCGTCACGTTCATCGCGAAAATTATTTCCGCATACCGTAATATCCAATTGATTATTCTCTGCCAAACAATAGAGATTTTCTAAACATTCTTTTTCCAGCCAGTCATCACCATCCAGGCAAAACACATATTTACCGGTCTCAGCTATTTCCTTGAAATAATTTTGAAAATCATCTTGTTTATCAGTTGCTTCTAATATCACAATTCTTTCATCTTTATTCGCATATTCTTTAATAATACTCTTTGTTCTCTCACTAACAAGAATATAAAAAATGAAGTCACGAAAACTTTGTTGCAATACACTTACTATTGCCTCATGCAGTGTATCATCCGGTTTCAGGATTTTGGAAAAAACAGCTATTTGTGTGTATTTCATACTCTAACGCTCTCCTATATATTTCCTCATAAACTCCTTCTCAAACTCCTCAATATACTCCGACTCGTAAAACTCCTCATAATGCTCCGACAGCTCTTTCTTCACGAACTCCAGCTGTTTCTGACAAGACACTAGCTTATTTCTCGATATCTTATTGCACATAGAGATCATATAGGACCATTCGCTGTACTGTGCATAATCTGCAATCTTCGGAAGCCTTGCGGAAAGATACTCCGTCCGCTCTCTGAATGCATCGAAGTACTCGTCAAGCTGCTCCGGTGTCAGGAGAATGTCATTTGTGGTAAATGCCGAATTATTTCCCACATGACGAAGGACTCGGTATTTCGGGCTTCCCTGAGCCACCACACGGTTTGCAATAGCAAAGTATTTGTATGTAGTACGGATGTCCTCGTATTTTCTTTCTTCTGGGAAACGGACTTCCTGAAACAGTTCTCTTTTTACCAACTTTGCCGGCATTCCGGTCTTAATTTTTTTCCGTTCCAAAAGAGTAACTACTGCCTCTTCCGGCGTCATAATGAGTTTCTCTTCAAATACACAGTTCGGAGACAATTCACCGTCTACTTCCTTTACGGAACCACATACCGAAACATCCGCTCCCGCCTCTTTCGCCAAGTCATACAAAAACTCCAGCATATCCGGCTCTGCGGTATCATCATCATCAATAAACGTCACATATTCTCCCTTCGCTGCATCCAGTCCCGCATTTCGTCCGGTACCGATGTTGCTCTTCGAGATATGAAGCACCCGAATACGAGCGTCCTTTTTCGCGTACTCCTCTGCGATTTCTCCGCTCTTATCCGTAGAACCGTTATCCACGATAATGTACTCAAAGTCCTCCATGGTCTGGGCTAAGATGGACTCTATAGCCCGTCCTACCAACGCTTCCCTGTTGTAGGTCAGCATAATAACACTTACCTTTACCATTTGATCCACGGAGCATCACCTCTCTCCAACATTTTCTCCAAATACTGCTTGTCTCTCTGAGTGTCCATACACTGCCAGAAGCCGTCATACTTGTACGCCACCAGTTCTCCCATGGATGCCAATGTTTCAAAAGGCTTCCGCTCCAGGATGGTGGAGTCCTCGTCTATCATATCAAAAATCTCCGGTCCCAGTACCATGAAGCCGGCATTAATCCAGCCGCCTTCTTCCTTGCCCTTTTCCGTGAATTTTTGAATGACCTGATTTTCTCCGATATCCAACACACCGAACTTATTGCCCGGCTGTACTGCGGTAATGGTAGCGATTTTTCCGTGGTTCTTATGAAATTCCACCAGTTTATTAATGTCCACATCCGACACACCGTCACCGTAGGTGCAGAGGAACGGCTCGTCCCCGATGTAGTTGCGGATACGCTTGATACGTCCGCCGGTCTGGGTATGGAGACCGGTATCCACCAGCGTTACCTTCCACGGCTCCGCCACGTTGTTGTGCACAATCATGTCGTTTCCGTTGGTAAAGTCAAAGGTAATATCGGAACGGTGCAGATAATAGTCCGCAAAGTACTCCTTGATAATGTGGCCCTTATAACCGCAACAAATGACAAATTCGTTAAATCCGTAATGGGAATAGCCCTTCATAATGTGCCAGAGAATCGGCGCATCCCCGATGGCAATCATCGGCTTCGGCTTCAAATGACTTTCTTCACTGATACGAGTACCGAGACCACCCGCCAAGATAACAACTTTCATACCTTCGCCCTCTTTTCTGTTGTATTTCACGATGTCCCGAAAACTCCTTTTGAGACATCCTTTTTCTGATATACCTATATGGAACTATATCGGCAAAAGAGAGAGGAATCTTTAGAATTTTCTTGTGCAACTCTACCAAATTTCCGCAAAATCTTTGTAACATTTTCCGACATGGTACATTCGCGAATTCTATGCTACACTATACTCATATCAGAGCCATGCCCATCCGACACAGCGCGCGTGTCAAGGCATATTGATTAATACTGCTCCGGTTCTTCGGCGAGTCCGCCGGAAGGTTCCATGGAATGAAACTTGCAACGTAACGTATGATTATTTCACGAAGGAGGAGAAACTTGTCAAACTTACAGCATTGTACATCACTACAAGAAGCCACCGGTAAAATAGACTACCGGCTCATGAACGACTGCATGTTTCATGTGGTCTTCCAGAAGAACCTAAAAGCACTGCGAGGACTATATCAAGGCAAAACCGGTCTATCACATCGGATTTCTGGATTTTGATTTAGAGCGCCTCTCCCCGGAATTCTATGCCATCTTCAAACTTCTGAATGTAAAAAGTCACGAAATATATAGTAGCAAATTTGTCTTATCTGTGGTAAACTTAAATCAGATAGAGCTCGCCACAGAGGAAGACCGCAAGTACGGTATCGACCACTGGGCACAATTGTTCAAAGCTGATACCTGGGAGGCGATTAAGAAAATGGCACAAGAAAACGAATACGTTTCCGATGCTGCGGAAACCCTGCTCCAATCCAATCAGGATCTCAAAATCCGTTCCTACTGCGAGGCGGTAGAAGAAGCCCGCAGAGTCCGCCGCGGCCTGGAAAGGCTGGTTGCCGAAAAGGACGAGACCATTGCCGAGAAGGATGCAGAAATTGCTCACTTAAAAGCTTTACTGGCAGCTGCACAACAGAAGTAGCAGAACACACCGGCCCCTTGAACTTCCAAGGGGTCGTTTTTGCTGTCTCTTATTCTCTTTCCACTCTCACATCCCCCATTTTCCTCCCATACCGATCCTCACTCACCTTCTCCCTTATCACTTTCCCATCCTCCCCCGTCTCTATCCGGTACACCTCCACCGTCACACCATCTTTCTTTTCCTCCGTCACCACACTTTCTAACGTTACACCCTCTCGTTTTGCCCCCTCGCTTCCATACACCGTCACCTTAACCTCGGTCCCGGTGGTCTCACAGAGCAGCAGCACCGGCGACTTGGTGG
This sequence comes from Lachnospiraceae bacterium, assembly GCA_045638305.1. Taxonomy (GTDB): domain Bacteria; phylum Bacillota; class Clostridia; order Lachnospirales; family Lachnospiraceae; genus SIG307. Next base: position 2,320 of record JAZUBD010000053.1, on the reverse strand, counting down.
TATTCTTAAATTTCAAGTCCTTGTAGTCCCCGGCGATGGCCGCATCCTGTCCCAAAGGCACATAGCCCACCGGCAGGGAATGGGGATGGCGCTCCGTAATCGTAAGATGGGTTTGCAGCAGAGCATTGTAAAGCGTGGAGGACAATTGGCATACGCCGCCTCCGATGCTTTCCGACAGTTGTCCGTCGATGTAGGTACCGCCTGCCGCATAACCGTTTGCCTCCGTAAAAGGCATCAGGGCCGCTGCCACAGAGAACTCCTCTCCCGGCAACACCACCGTCCCATGCAGTTTCCCCGCACCGACGTGCAGATTCTGTACCCGGCCCCTTCCGGCGCCTGCATAAGATGTGGTAAAACTCCCGATGACCGTGTTGCAGTTTCTTGCCTGTGTCGTAGAAATCCCCGGCATCAACGCGGTTCCTTTTACATAAAACCGGAGCACCAAACCTTCCACCGGTCCCTCCTGCATCCGGTCGACTGCCTCCCGGGCCACATCCTCCGCCTCCTGCCACAGTGACTCCGTCTCCAACCGATAGCCGCGGACACTCTCCGTCACTTTTATTCGGCCATTCTCCCAGACCACCGTGGCATCCTGACGCTCCCGCTCCGTAAGCTCACACAATAGGGCAATCGACTCTCCGAACCGCGCTTCTTCCCACCGAAAGGAGACGTCCGCCTCCCGTACCCGGTAAGGCCTCCCGGTTACCGCCGCATACAACCATTCCCACACCTTTACTTCGCTGCTCTTTGCCGCCACCGACTGCAGCATTTTCTCCGTATCCGGCCGGAACATCGGCCCCCTTACGGTTACACACACTTCGTTTCCCTGTACCGCAAGTGCAATCGTTTCCTCGTTTATCGTTTTCCCCCGTTCCTCTATTTCCTCCCGCATTTCCGGCAAAAATCGACACCGCACCTCCGTCACGGTCCCCGGCACAAACTCTGCCAGCAGTCGTTCCGCCTCGTCTAACGTCATCCCCGAAACATCCCGTCCGCACACCGTTACCCCCGGCGCAATCCGGCCCATATTCCCCTTTTTCACCCCAAGACCCGCCATAAACATCGCTGCCGAAAGCGCAAGCACTCCTATCAAACTATATGTAACAATCCGTTTTAACATCCTGTCCGCCTTCCGAATGTATTCATTCTCAAACCTTTTTCTTCTACTAATTCAATATATGAGTACTCCTCCTTCTTATGCCGACATGATATCATAAACCTCGTTTTCGCTTTTTTAACAAAATTCCGGAGTTTGAAAGAAAAGAATTCAAGCCTTGGGGCAGAGCTGTTTTTGAATTTACCGTAGGATGTTAGACTTTCTTATTGTTCCGTTCGTCTGTAGCAACGTTCAGACATGGATGTCTGAACGAGGGCGCCACGCAACACGGATGTTGCGTCAGACCGGTTGCGTCACTCTTTTGTGCTCTATACGAAACAATTAGAAAGTCTTCATCCGGAGTCCATGAAAAAACAGCTCTGCCCCAAGGCTCGAATTCCTTTCAAACCCGGAATTTCCCTTAGAAGAGGAAAACCGACGGTTGACACCGTCGGTTTTCTCGGATATAGTAATAGTAATGCGATTGCTTATCGAAGCGCTGCAGCAAACAGCGGAATAATCATAGTCAGCACCAAAATGCCGGCAACGATTGCCGCGAATAATTTTTTTGTTTTTTTATTGTACATAGTATTCCACCTCTTTTCCATGAAAGGTTGTGACTTATGCCTATATTAATCGGCCTATCGCTTATTATAATTGTTTTTATCGGTTTTAGCAAGTCCCGCGATAAAAATGCCAAAAAGAATTCCGAAGAGTTCTGGAAAAAGGAGCGGGAATCCAAGTTTGTTCCGAGAAAGGATATTTCTTCTCTGGATTACATTACGGTTCCCTACAGTTCCTTGCCGTTCCGCCATTACATGCCGGGCCCGGCCTCTCCGGTCCGCATTGCAAAGGAAGGCGTAACAGAGACCACACCTACCGATTTTACCGACCATACCGGAGCGTTTTCCGTAACAACGGAGTCCTCCGACAAGCTGCATGCGGTGGACGAGCTTTTATCGGAGCTTTCTTCCGATACCGATGTCTCCGGAATCCGGTCTTTTTCGAACAGTTCCGAGTACTCCGCTCCCCTTTCCGAGGAGCTGGCCGAAGTAGAAGCGGAGATTTGTAAGCTTTCTAACAGCAAAATTTTAAATCTTACGGGAGTTTCCAATACAGAGCTACGGCTGACCTACGGTACCGCGAATTTGGATCCGTTAATGTCCTATGACCACAATTTCACCCAGCTCATCCGTTCCCTGCAAAAGTGGGGCTCCCTGCTGG
>JAZUBD010000052.1:0-2301 GCA_045638305.1 Lachnospiraceae bacterium | reverse complement strand
CCGCCGCATCCGTACCGCCGAACATGGTATACGCCTCCAGCAAAATCATTGGCCGAAGACGCTTCCCTCCTACTGCCACGCTATACTTCATCGCTTCACATAGCACCGCCTCTTTTCCGGACTCCTCCGGCAAAAACGCGGTCAAAAATGCGTTAATCTCTTCTGTCTTTTGTTGTTTGAGCAGTTCAAAGTCCATTAGGCTTCCTCCAAAATCTGCAACTCTTTCTCTACGGTATCTACCGCCGCATTACACTCCTTTAACAGTTCCATGCCTCTGCGGTATTTTAAAAAGGCCTCCTCTAACGGAAGTTCCTGCGCTTCCAATTCCGCCGTAACGGTCTCCAGTTCTCGGAAAAGCTCTTCCAAGGTACGCTTTTCTTCAGCCTTCTTCGTTGCCTTCTTTTCCGCAACCGTTGTCTCGTCTATTCTGTCCATGCGTTACCCCTTTCTGTTTTGCATCTCTTCCGTCTGTTCCACTTTTGCGGTAAAGGCACCGTCCGCCAAAGTTACCCGCACCGTATCCGCAGGCTTTACCTGCGCTACCGATGTCAGCGGTTTCTCATCCTGTGCGGTCACAAAGGCATACCCTCCGGACAGTCGTGCCGCCGGAGATACCGCATGAAGTCTTCCCGCCAAAAGCTCCAGACGGTGTTTATTCCGCACCAAATGGCGGTTCATGGCCGTATCCAGCCGTTCTCCCACATAGACAAGCTGTACCTTCTTGGTCTTAAGCGCTCCTGCCGGGCCTACCCGCAACAACTTCTCGTTATACGTCTCTATCTTTGTCCGTGCCGCTTCGATTCTGCGACACATGGAATAGGTCAGGTCGGTATGGATTGCTGCCAGCCCTTCCTCCAATACTCTGTATTCAAATACTGCCAACTCTGCCGCCGCACTCGGGGTCGGTGCCCGCAAATCCGCGGCAAAATCCGTCAATGCCACATCCACCTCATGGCCCACCGCACTGATGACCGGCGTCTCACACTCTGCCACAGCCCGAACCACTATCTCCGTATTAAAGGCCATCAAATCCTCGGCACTTCCGCCGCCGCGACCGATGATAATGACATCCGGACGTAACGCATCCAGCTTCCGAAGTGCTCTTGCCAGACTCTCCGGTGCCGATTCTCCCTGAACCTGGGCCGGCTGTAACATAAGCTGCACATAAGGATTCCGCCTGCCCGCAATCTGCACGATATCACGAATGGCTGCACCGGTCTGCGCCGTTACAATCCCCACACGCCATGCATAGGCCGGTATGGGCTTCTTTCGTTCCGCATCAAACAAGCCTTCTGCCGTCAACCGACGCTTTAATTCCTCTATCTGTTCAAACAGCCGTCCGACGCCATCCTTTTCAATGGCTTCGGCATAGAGCTGATACTTACCGTCCCTCTCATACACCTGCATACTGCCGTATACAATGACGCTCTGGCCCTCCTGTAAACGGAAGGTCATATTCCGACAGGCGCTTGCAAACATGACACAAGCCAACTGTCCCATTTTGTCCTTAACGGTAAAATACAGATGTCCCGAAGAATGGTACTTACAGTTGGATACCTCGCCTTTCACGGCGAGGAACCGCAACCTGTCATCCTTCAAAAACATCTGTTTAATATACGCATTTACCTGACTGACCGAAAAAACCGGCTGGTTCATTCCGTCCCTCCTCGCACTCCTACGCTTCCACTAACTTTGCCAGAACACCGTTAATAAAGCCGGCGGATGCATCCGCACCGTACTTTTTAGCAAGCTCTACCGCTTCGTTGATTGCTACCTTCTCCGGCGTCTGCTCATCGTAGCGCATCTCATACAATGCCATCCGAAGAAGTGTCAACTCAACCTTTCCGATACGATTTAACTTCCAACCGCTGGCCGCTTCGGCAAGCACCGCATCAATCTCGTCACGATGACTGCAAATATCATAAAAACGTGCTTTTACTTCCTCCGCATCGGTTCCCTCCGGCAGGGTCAGAAAACGATAGCGTGCAGACTCTCCCTGCTCGTCATCCGTCAGCTCGATTCCCTCGAAATACAAGGTCAGCTGCTCCTCCATCTCCTCCGCCTCATGAAAATCCTTCCGGAACAACAGTAAAAAGGTATGTTCTCTTAACTCACGTCTTGTCATAAAAATCTCCCTTATCTTGTGGTATCGGTATCAACGCCGACAATATGAACGTTTACGACTTCCACGGAAAGTCCGACCATATTCTCAATAGCAGTCTTTACCTTCTCCTGAATCGCCTTACAGGTTTTCGGAATGCTGTAACCGTAACGCATCTGAATGGACAAGTCCGCTACCAC
>JAZUBD010000051.1:0-2783 GCA_045638305.1 Lachnospiraceae bacterium | reverse complement strand
ATGACCGCCATGTTTGTGGTGATATTCCTGGAGCAGTGGTTAAAAGAAAAGAAGCATTACACTGCGTTAATCGGAGTGCTGGTATCGGCGGCATGTTTGCTGGTGTTTGGGGCGGATTCCTTCCTGATACCGACCATGCTGTGTATTTTGTGCTTTCTTACCTTGTTTCGGAAGCCGATTGAGAAAGCGGGTGGATTGTCATGACATTAATGCAGGAGATTGCAACAATCGGACTTTGTGCATTGGCGACTATGCTGACGCGTTTTTTGCCGTTTTTTATATTTCGGGCAGATAAGCCCACACCGAAGTATATCGAATATTTGGGAAAAGCGTTGCCGGCAGCTATTTTCGGCATGCTTGTTGTATATTGTTTGAAACATGTGAAGGTACTGAGCGGTAGCCACGGTTTTCCGGAACTGATAGCGATTGCAGCGGTAGTTGCGTTGCATTTATGGAAGAGGAATATGTTACTGTCCATCGGAGGCGGTACGGTATGTTATATGCTTTTGGTGCAAATGGTGTTTTGATTGGTTTACAATTTTGGAAAACCGTCACACATAGGAGAAAACAGAGATATTGTTGTGGAAAAAAATAGGATAATATGGTAAAATTGTCCTATGGGAGGTGATATCGATGCTCCATTATAAGTTACAAATCGGTTGTATGGTAATTGTTCTGATAGTGCTTGTCTTGTATTTCAGAGAACGGCATGATCAGACGAATGTAAAGCGTGTGAAACCGTTTGAACGTTTATTGCTTTTTTCTTTGCTTTACTTTGCATTGGATATAGTAACGGTGTATACGGTAAATCATTCGGATACGGTGCCGACGGTTGTAAATAATATATTGCACTTACTGTATTTGTGGGTGATTGACCGGTGCCTGTTGGACGTGTTTTTATATGTTGCCACCATACTGGATGTACCGTTAACCTCAAATCATTGGAAACGACTGGCTTTTTTGCCGCATTATTCGGGTTGCCTTTTGATGCTTCTCGGCGTCGGGGATTTGCAGTATATTGAAGGGAAGATGTCATATTATTCCATGGGGCTTCCTGTGTTGGTATGTTATGCCATGGTAATTTATTATTTGGGGTTGGCCTACTATGTATGGAGTAAGTATAAAGGAAATCTTCCGAAACGGTCCAGATTGAATTTTTCGATTTGTGTTCCTGTGTTTTTGGGAGTTATCGTATTGCAGATGTTTGCTCCGGATGCCTTGATTACCTCTTTGGCGATTACGGCAATTATTCTGACGGCGTACTGTTCCATGGAGAATGCGGCAAGTAATGAGCTGATCCAATATCATGAGGAAGTAATTTATGCCTTTGCGGACGTAATCGAAGGGCGGGACGGAAGCACCGGAGAACATGTAAAGCGAACGGTAGCCTATGTCCGTATTATTGCGGACGAGTTGAAGGAACAGGGCATATATGCGGAGTGTCTGGACAGAGAGTATGTGGACTATTTACTGCGGGCAGCGCCGATGCATGATTTCGGAAAGATTGCGATTACGGATACCGTATTGCAAAAGCCGGGTAAGTTGACCGCAGATGAATATGAAGTAATGAAAATGCATACCGTAAAGGGTGCGGACATGATAAAGGAGAATTTGGCGACACTTGAGGAGCCGGATTATATTACGATTGCCTGGCAGGTGGCGCGTCATCATCACGAACGCTGGGACGGTGCGGGATATCCGGACGGTCTTCACGGAGAGCTGATACCGCTCTGTGCCCGTGTGGTTGCGGTGGCGGATGTGTTTGACGCGGTATCTCAAAACAGATGCTACAGGCCCGCAATGTCCCTTGATGAATCCTTTGGGATTATTGAGCAAGGCGCGGGAACGCAGTTTGATCCGGTAATAGCGGAAGCGTTTTTGCGGATGAGAGATAAGGTGGAAGAGGTATTTTATCAATTTCAGGAGGCAAAATAATGGTAAAGCATGTGATTTTATGGAAATTAAAGGATGAGATAACGGGAGATGCAAAAGGGAAGGTACTTCGTGAGATGAAGGAGAATCTGGAGGCATTGGTAGGAAAGGTGCCGGGCCTTGTCAGCCTGGAAATCGTCACACAGCCGTTGGCTTCTTCCAATGCGGATGTAATGCTTGACAGTGTACTGGAGAGTGAGGAAGCCTTAAAGGGATACCAGTCTCATCCGGACCATGTGGCGGTAGCGAATACCTATGTGCGTCCGTTCACGGAAGTGAGACTTTGCATGGATTATGAGGCATAACAGATAACACCCCAATGAAAATACGGGATAACTTGACAAAAAAATTCTAAGGCGTATAATGGTGGATAGCGTTAGATTTTTAACATATGTTAAGTAAGAGAGGTTTGAACCATGAGTGAAGAGATTTATGAGCAGGAATTAAATTGTTCCCACGATTGCAGCAGTTGTTCTTCCAACTGTGGCTCCAGAAAGCCGGATAAGTCCCAGTTTGCGGAGCCGATGAACCAGTACAGCAATGTCAAGAAGGTAATCGGTGTTGTCAGCGGTAAGGGCGGTGTAGGTAAGTCTTTTGTTACTTCCTACCTTGCGGTTATGATGCAGCGTATGGGATATAAGACCGCAGTTCTGGATGCGGATATTACCGGTCCGTCCATTCCGATGGCCTTCGGCGTACACAAGAAGGCACAGGGAAATGAACTGGGTATTTTACCGGAGTACACGAAAAACGGTACGGCAATTATGTCCGTTAATCTGTTACTTGAGGATGAAGAAGTTCCGGTTGTATGGAGAGGTCCGGTCATTGCAGGTACCGTAAAGCAGTTCTGG
>JAZUBD010000050.1:0-1235 GCA_045638305.1 Lachnospiraceae bacterium | reverse complement strand
AAGGAGGCGTAAAAATGAAAAAAAGAATTAAACCATCGGAAAGGGGACTTACCTTTTCGGTGGAGGAAGGTGAAGGTATTGCCGTTGGAATGCGGTACCGCTATATCGTAGATATGGCTACGCAGACGGTAAATATCATTCCGGATGAAATGGGTACTCATAAAGTGTCCCGTAAACGCTCTGGAAGCCGCATTAAGCCACTTTTTGACCTTCGGTGTAAAAATATCCGTGAATTGATGAAAAACGCGGAATTTGCCGAAATAGAGCTTTCTGACGGCATGATAATTGTTCATGCTTACAAAAAGCGGAAAGCGGCGGTGCGGTTACTCAAAGGAAGAACCTGTAACATAACCGATTTATTTGGTAGACAGACCGCTTCTTTTGCAGTTTCCGAGGAAGAACTGGCAAGAGCCGTTACGGAAATCCGCATGGCAGCAGGAGCAGAAACCTACTCTTCGCTGAAAGCGTTTGCCGGACGGTACGCCGGAGCAGGCAAGGAAGAAAAGGAAGGCAGAAACTTAAAACGAGTATATGATATGGTGTCCTTGTTTTCCGGTGCCGGTCTTTTTGATAAGGCATGGATAGAAAACGGAAGATTCCGTGTAGTATATGCGAATGACTTCTGCAAAGATGTTCTTGCTACCTATCGTCATAATATCGGAGACCATATTATGTGCAAAGATATCCGTGATGTAAGGGCAGAGGAACTTCCTTTTGCAGATGTGTATTCTGCATCACCCTGCTGCCAGGCTTTTTCAAATTCGAATCGCCACAATATTGAGACGGAAGAAGGAAGAGAAAAGCGTCTGCTCGTGGACGAAGTGGTAAGGCTTGTGAAAGAGAACCGGCCAAAGGTTCTTGTAATCGAGAATGTACCACAGTTCATCACTAAGGAAAACGGCTTATATCTCTCCCGTGTTATTGAAGGACTTGACGGTTATGAATTTACCGTCCGTGTCTTAAACGATAGCTTATGCGGAGGATACAGTACCCGTGAGCGTTGTATCGTTATAGCATCCAGGATAGGGAAAGTTGACCTTCCGGAGCTGAAAATGATTTCGCCGAAAACGGTACGTGATGCTCTTTCCAAGGTAGATGCGACCTGGTTTAATTACGAGGACATAACGGAATCGTGCGAGGAAACGAGGAAAAAAATGTCCTTTGTTCCGCAGGGTGGCAACTGGAAGGACATTCCGGCGGAGTATAACAGTTACGGAAGTCGGATCGTAGCCATG
>JAZUBD010000049.1:0-3761 GCA_045638305.1 Lachnospiraceae bacterium | reverse complement strand
TGGCTCACAGAACGACATGGCTACGATCCGACTTCCTTGGTGTAGTATTCCTTCTCGTTAGCTACGCGAATCTTCTGAACAGTTACATCACCCTTTGCAAGAGCCTCTACAGCGCTGTCAAAGTTGATGGTGAACTTGGTCAGAGAATCCTGCTCAGCAGTGAAACCGTTATCCTTTACAAGAACAACCTTAACCACATCAGACTTAGCGGTGGTAGCGGTGTACTTCTTGGACTGATAAGTCTCACACCAGAAGGTGTACTCGCCAGCCTCAGCCTCCTCAGTGAAGGTGAACTTACCGTTCTTCTGGTTGATTTCAACACCAGTAGCCGGATCAGCAACCCACTTCGTATAGTCGGTTACATACTCACCTCTGGTGGTGGTCTTAACGCCAGCAGCGTCGTACATAGCTCTGTTAAGATCAACAGTCTCGCCTACTTCATAAGCTAAACCAGCCCAATCATCAGCGTTGATGATCTCAACCTTAGCTGCGTTAGCCTTAACGGTAACGTCAGTCTTTAAAGTGGTTACTTCCTTAGTAGCCTTATTGGTAACCTTACAATATACGGTAGCCTCACCTACGCCAACAGCAGTAGTAACGCCACCCTTTCCAACAGTTACAACATCTTCGTCACTGGAGGACCAAGCAAAGCTATATGCGGTCTTCCAATCAGCCGGCTTGTTCTTTACGCTGAAATCGTAAGTAGAAACATTGCCCTTGCCGCCACCAACCTGAGCAGCATCGTTGATTCCCTTACCATCGGTAACGTAGAGAATCTTATCCTGCTTGTTGATAGCCATTTCACTAGCTGCCTCTGCCTTAGCTGCCGGAGCAAATGCGGTAACAACCATTGCTGCTGCTAAAACGAAAGCAAGCTTCTTAGAGAAACTTCTCATCTTTTATCTTCCTCCTTAAATAATATGGTGTTATGTCCCGGTAAAAAAAGTCGTTCGAAATCTCCCTGGCTACTAGTTCGAAGTCTCACATCTTCTGTCTCGAGGACATAACCGTTCCAATAACAAGATGATTATAACAACAAACGCGTCAAAGGTCAAGTACTTTCGTCCATATTTTGAACAAATCACGTACTTTTACCCCTCCCTCGGTTCCTGTTATCTCTTGCCTCGGAAACATTGAGTTAATGCAAATGTAGTTATGTAGCACCGACAGCGTGTGTCTCAGATATCGCAATATCTAATTTAGGATGTGACACGCGGTTCCCAAGATACCGTCAGAGCATACTTTGTACATTCGCTCATTCCTATAATGCAATTTGTTTGTGTCAAATTTATGTCAGCCCTTTGTCATATTTGGACTTTTTTCGTGCAGACAAAGCGAATATTCGTGATTTTTCAAAAAGCAAAGGCTTTTTGAAAAAAAACGAATGTGAGCGCGTCCACGACTGAGTGCTCATTAGAGCACGAAGTTCGTGGCGATGCGCAGCATCGAAGTCTGCACGGAAATGCTTTTTTGCAAAACACCATGTGAGCGCGTCCACGACTGAGTGCCTACCAGGGCGCGAAGTGAGTGCCGGCGCGCAGCAACGGAGTCTTTACGAAAAAACGGCCGCGCAAAAGCACGGCCGCAATGTATTTATTTTTACAATCCCAGGAACTTCTCTACTTCCGCCTGCATCTTTTCGGTCTCGCATACGGTGTCGTGAAGTACCGGAGCGGTACGAATCTCTTCGATGGCATTCGGAACCGTTACCTTTGCAATACGGGACAGCTCGTCAACCAAATCGAAGTCGCTCCAGCTCTCATATTTCTCATCGATGGCGCCCATGACGCTTCTGGTGAACTTGTACGGGCTTGCGGTGGATGCGATTACAGTCACCTTATCGTCACCGGTTGCCATCTTGTACTCGTTGTATACATGACCCGCAACTGCGGTATGGGTATCCATCACGTAACCGGTCTTCTCATAGAGAGCCTTGATAACAGCCGCGGTCTGTGCTTCGGTAGCGTAGCCGCCGGTGAAGTCCGCAAGACGTGCCTTCATCTCGTCGGTAATGGTATACTTGCCGGTCGTCTTTAAGGAATCCATCAACTCCGTGGTCTTCGTTGCGTCACAGCCTGCAATCATGTAAATGAGACGCTCCAAGTTACTGGAAATCAAAATATCCATGGACGGAGAGGTGGTCAAAATAAACTCACGGTTCTTATCGTAGGTACCGGTCATAAAGAAATCGTACAATACCTTGTTGTCGTTGGATGCACAAACAAGCTTGCCGATCGGGGTGCCCATTAACTTTGCGTAGTAAGCCGCAAGGATGTTACCGAAATTACCGGTCGGAACCGTAACGTTCATCTCTTCGCCTGCCTTTAAGGTGCCGTCTGCCAAAAGACGGGTGTATGCGTATACGTAGTATGCCACCTGCGGAACAAGACGGCCGATGTTAATGGAGTTTGCGGAGGAGAAGCAGAAGCCTGCCTTTGCCATACGCTCCTTTAACTCTTCGTTACCGAACATCATCTTTACGCCGGTCTGAGCATCATCGAAATTACCGGTAATACCGATAACGTGGGTATTGGCACCCTTCTGGGTAACCATCTGCTTTTCCTGAATACGGCTGACACCGTTCTTCGGGTAAAATACAATAATACGGGTGCCCGGCACATCCGCAAAGCCTGCCAAAGCAGCCTTACCGGTGTCACCGGAGGTCGCGGTGAGGATTACAATCTCGCCCTCGTTGTTGTTCTTCTTCGCCGCAGTGGTTAAAAGATGCGGCAAAATGGAAAGTGCCATATCCTTGAACGCAATGGTTGCGCCGTGGAACAGCTCTAAGTAATAAGCACCGTCTGCCTTCTTAATCGGTGCGATTTCTTTCACGTCAAACTTCTCGTCATAGGCACTGTTGATGCAATGCTTTAATTCTGCCTCGGTATAGTCCGTCAGGAACAACTTCAATACTTCATATGCCACTTCCTGATAAGACATGGTGGCAAGCTTATCTAAACTAACGTCAAGCTTCGGAATGGCGGTCGGCACAAAGAGGCCTCCGTCCTTCGCAAGACCCTGCAACACTGCCTGAGACGCAGTTACGGTTTCATTTTCGTTTCTCGTACTCTTATAAAGAATTTCCATAGTTCCTCCTCTTTCGGCCTCTCTTCTTCCGGAGTCCGCGGTATTCTACCTTTTTCCTCCGCTCATTGTAGCACAGAACGTGCGGTGTTGCAAGAAGATTTCCCGCTTTTTTTATTTATCCGTAAAAAATTCATGGCAACCGTAACGGAACAAAAATTTCAAAGAGGTATCAAACCAGCTCATCGCTTTCTTATTTGCCAATTTACGTGCGGCAAAATACAATGCGCCCTGGGAATAATCCTCTCCCGCAAGCACACGGTCTACCGCTTCTCTTGTTTTTTCGGACACCGTCACCGACCAGTAACGTCCGTCCTTAATCGGAGAAAACTGATAGGTCTTTCCGTTATTCTGGAACACTACTTCCGCAATGCTGTTCGGAAACTTCTTGGATACTACGCGATTTAAAATAACATTTGCCACCAGCATACGGCCCTTTACGTCCTCACCGGTTGCCTCGGCCTCTACAATACGGAGAAGCACTTCCTTATCCTCTTCCGTAATCAGAAGCGGAGTTTCTCCTGCGTATACCTTAATCTTTCCGCCCCAGACCGTTCCTGCCGGAGAAGCCATCAACTCCAGTTCGCCCTGCTCGTAGGTTTCCAGGACTCCCTGGGCAAATGCGAAGGTAGAAATCGTCTCATATAACTCTTCTTCCTCTGCTTCACCGTCTTCCA
>JAZUBD010000048.1:0-11278 GCA_045638305.1 Lachnospiraceae bacterium | reverse complement strand
ATCCGTGGAAAGAGGTGGTGGACGGGAAGTATGACCCACGGGTATTTCAAGATTCCATTGTGCTGGTGGGAGCATATATGCCGGGACTTCAGGACAGCTTTTACGTGCCGATTGCCCGAGGATCCCAGATGTACGGAGTGGAAGCTCATGCCAATATTGTAGACTCGTTATTACGCGGCTATTCTTATAAGATGGCTCCTCAGAATATTGTGACCGCTGTCAATCTGCTTCTTTGTATGACCTTCTTTTTACTGTTACGGAAAATCAGTCCGGTGGTAGGCATTGTTGTGGGTGCATTGCTTGCGATAGGATATTTGGCAGTAGCTACATGGCTGTATTCCGAGGGCTGGTATATTTATCCGGTAGCGTTTGTGCTGTTCCTGGTGTGTATGGCAGTTGTGAATCTGGTCGGACGGTATTTGCTGGAATGGTTCAGCAAACGGAAATTGCTTCACGAGTTTAAAAAATATGTGGCACCTCAGGTGTTGGCGGAAATGACACGTTCCGGTGAGATTTCTATTAAGCTTGGCGGAGAAAGCAGAGAAATTGCGGTACTGTTTGTGGATATCCGAGGGTTTACCAAGCTTTCCGAGGAACTTGCACCGGAGCAGGTGGTAGAGATGTTAAATGAGTATTTGTCACTGACCACGGAGGCGATTTTCTCCAACGGAGGAACCTTAGATAAGTTTATCGGAGATGCTACCATGGCGGTGTTTAATGCACCGGTGGATTTGCCGGACTACAAGGCACGGGCGGTACAGGCTGCCCTTGATATTGTGCACGGTGCCGAGAAGATAAATGAGCGTATTAAGAAGAAAATCGGCCGGGAGGTGTCTTTCGGTGTCGGCGTACATTGCGGTACGGCGGTTGTCGGGAACATCGGTTGTGAAACCCGGATGGACTATACAGCCATCGGTGATACGGTAAATACGGCATCCAGACTTGAGGGTAAAGCACTGGGAGGCCAGGTGGTAATCAGCGAGGCGATGTATCGTAGTTTGGGAGACCGGCTGATAACAGAACCGTTAGGGGAAGTAGAATTGAAGGGTAAAGCGGAACCGTTGCAGATATATTCTGCGCTCGGATTCGAGAAGGTAACAGTGGGGGATGCGGAGTAATACAAGCTACAGGAGGTAGGTACGTTGTTAGATGTAGGTAAAATATTAGAGATGAGCCTTGCGCTGACTTCGGAACAGGATTATGATGAGATACTGAAAAAAATCATTTCCTGCGCCATGGAGTTGACCAATTGCGAAGGCGGAACGCTGTATTTGTACAAAAACGACAGCCTGGAATTTATGGTAATGCGGAACGTGGACCCGGAAGTGGAACGAAGAGGTGGGACGGTACCACCGTTAGCAATGGATGAGAGCAAGGCTTGCGCCTATAGTGCAATTCACCGGACGTTGGTAAATATACCGGATGTTTATGCGGAGAATGATACATTTGATTTTTCGGGACCGAAGATTTATGACAAAAAATTTGGGTGTCATACCACATCCATGTTGGTTTTTCCGTTGGTGAATCATGAAGAGAAGCTGGTGGGCGTAGTGCAGTTGTTAAATGCCCGGAATAAAAGGAATGAACCGAGTGTGTTTACGGAAGAGCATGAAATGCTGATTCAGGCATTGGCCTCTATGGCGGCGGTATCTCTTTCCAATATGCAGTACATTAAGCAGATCAAGGGACTGCTTCATGCGGTAGTGAATGTATTTACTAACGCAATCGATACAAGAACTCCTTACAATTATTATCATTCCAAGCAGGTACATGATTATGTTGTCCTGTATATGTCCTACTGCAATGCGTTATGGGAGAAAGGGTATGAAGGAGAGTATTTCGATGCTACCAGAAAAGAGCAGTTACAGCTGGCTGCCCTGATGCATGATATCGGAAAACTTGTGACGCCGATAGAGGTGATGAACAAGGAAACCCGGTTGGCGGGGCAACTGGAACAGATACTGTGCCGTTTCCGGTATGTCGGATTATTGAAAAAGATTGCATATCTTGAAGGAAGTTGTACAACAGAATTATATGAAAAGGAACTACGGTATTTGGAGTATGCAAAAGAGCTGGTATGTAAAATAAACAGTGGAGAATTTCTGGAAAAAGCGGATGCGGAGCAGGTGACGGAACTGGCAAAACGTACATATATCGATTCGGACGGTGAGGTGCATCCGTACATTACGCCGGAGGAGCGGGAATGCCTTCTGATTCCGAAGGGAACATTGACGGATGCGGAACGGAATACCATGAATCGTCACGTGGAATTTACGGACCGCTTCCTTGCGGCAATGAATTTTGATGAACACTATAAAGATGTCCGCTCGTGGGCAAGTAAGCATCATGAGTATCTGAACGGTACGGGATATCCAAACGGTCTTTCCGGAGATGAGATTCCGCATGAGGCGCGTTTGCTGACAGTCGCGGATATTTACGACGCTTTAGTGAGTGTGGATCGCCCGTATAAAAAGGCGCATACAAAGGAGTCTGCGTTCAAAATTCTATTCTGCATGGCGGAGGAAGGGAAATTGGATGTAGAGATATTAAAATGTTTTCAAAAGGCGCTGGCTTGGAAAGAACGTGGTTTTAACTTGACAGAGGAAGGAGATTTGGTATGAGCAGATTATATATGATACCGGACTATTTCAATTTACAGGCTTCGGTGGAATTGGCGAAGGAGCATGGGCTTTGCTTCGAATATAATGATTTCTTTTTTCCGGGTGTGTTGGATAATCCGGATGCGGTGCAGGAACGGATTGATGCCTATATGGCCTTGGGAAGGGATTGCTCCGAGGACACAATGCATGGTGCATTTTTTGATGTGACAGTGTTCAGTTGTGATCCGAAAATACGGGAAGTTTCCCGCCTGCGAATGAGACAGTCTATGGAGATCGCAAAGAAAATGGGGCTTCGCGCAGTGATTTTTCACGGAAATTACTTGCCGTTTTTACGTGGAAAAGGCTATGATGATTTGTGGGTTTCTTATACGGAGGATATCGTCAGAAAGTTGGCAGAAGAATATCCGGGAATCGGAATTTATATGGAAAATATGTTTGATAATACCCCGGATATGTTAGTGAAACTGGCGGAAAATTTAAGCGCCGTACCGGAATTCGGTTTGTGTTTGGATTATGCCCATGCATTACTTAACTCGGAAAATGCAGAACTTTGGGTACAGCGTATGGCACCACATTTGCGTCATATGCATGTGAATGACCATCGTTTTGAGAGCGATGTTCATCTCGTGCCGGGAGACGGATTAACCGACTGGGACGAGTTTGCAAGATTGAAGGAAAAATACGTACCGGAGGCATCTGTGCTTTGCGAAGTGAAAGGATTGGATGATGTACGACGCTCCTTAAAATTCATGGAGAATGTTTTAGAAAAATAGAATAGTAATGTAAAATAAAATGGACTTTTTTATTAATAAGTGGTAAACTAAGTATGTAGCAAAAAACTGTTTCTTAAAGAGGAGGTTTTGAAAAAATGGAGAAGTTTTTCAAACTCAAGGAGAACAATACCACGGTACGTACCGAATTTATGGCAGGTTTGACCACATTCTTTGCTATGGCGTACATCGTATTTGTTAACCCGAATCAGGTGGCAGCGGAAGGTGCCGGTGGATGGCTTGCTGCGCTTGGTGCAGACGGCTCTAAGCTTGGTCAGATTTGGAATGCGGTTTATATCGCATCCATTCTCGGTGCGATTGTGGGTACATTGATGATGGCGTTTTATGCGAAACTGCCGTATGCGTTGGCGTGCGGTATGGGTCTGAATGCGTTTTTCTGTACCTGTTTCGTGTCCGGTGCGTTTTTCGCGGGAGAAGATGTACTGACGGGATATCATTCCGGTATTGTTATCATCTTCCTGTCCGGTATTATTTTCCTTATCTTAAGTATTACGGGGTTGAGAGAGTATATTGCAAAGGCGATGCCGGATTGCTTAAAGAAAGCAATTCCTGCGGGTATCGGTTTGTTTATTGCATTCCTCGGTATGCAGAATGCGGGCCTTATTCAGGCAAATCAGTATACCTTGGTGCAGTTTGTTAACATCAAAGACGGTGACTGGGCAACCCAGGTTGCACCGGCGCTTGTGGCATTTATCGGTTTCATTATTATTGCCATTCTGAACAAGTTAAAGGTAAAGGGTAATATTATCATCGGTATTGTTGCATCCACTGTTCTTTACTACGTATTTACCCTTCAGACACCGAATTTTGATATTTCCGGTGTGGGACAGGCCTTCAAGGACTTCGGTGCGGTAGGTATTACCGGTTTTTTGGACGGAGAAGCATGGTCAAAGGCATTTACCGGTGCACATGTGGGCAGCCTGTTCAATGCAATTATGTTAATCATTACCTTCTGTCTTGTAGATATGTTTGATACGGTAGGTACTTTGTACGGTGCCAGTGCACAGGCGGGTATGCTGGATGAGAACGGTGACCCGATTCGTGTAGATAAGGCAATGACTGCTGACTCTGTCGGTACCGTGGCAGGTGCTGTATTCGGCACCAGTACGGTTACTACTTTTGTTGAGTCTGCGTCCGGTGTTGCAGAAGGCGGTAGAACCGGTCTGACCGGCGTTGTCGTATCTGCATGCTTTGCGGTTTGTTTATTCCTTAGCCCGGTGGCAAGTATCGTTCCGGGATGTGCAACCGCTCCGGCATTGATTTTTGTAGGTGTTCTTATGCTTAAGAACTTCGCAAAGGTTGATATGGAGGATATGCTTTCTGCGGTTCCGGCGTTTCTTACTCTGGTTATGATGCCGCTGACCTACTCTATTTCCAACGGTATCGGTATCGGTGCAATCTCTTATGTACTCATTGCTCTTTGCACCGGTAAGTATAAGAAGAAGGATATTGTAGTTACAATCATTGCAATCCTGTTTGTTCTGAAGTTTGCATTGGTTTATATGTAATGTGATGAACTGACTTGACAGTTAAGGGCCTCGCCGTTATCGGCGGGGCCCTTTTTCGGATACTTCTTCTGTACTTTTTCAGGGGAAAGTGGTATACTGTATTTATAGGTGCATAGCGCTTTCCGGGAGACTGGATTTCTTAGAAAGTAACCTGTTGTTGCGGAGCAAAGGAGGACTGCTTATGTTAGGAAAAGGAAAAGATAAGAAAATAATTGATGCGATTACGTATTTGAGAGAGGCGGAGAATACGGGAGGAAATCCGGAGTTAGTAAATATACATACCCGTTTGATGAAGGGACGAGCTTCTTTTGAAGGGATTTTAACCAATACTATGACCTCTGCCATGAATATCAGTAATCTGGATTTACAGGTCAGTGACCGCGTGGAGGAGTTAAACGAGCTCAGTGATAATTTGTTATCTTCCGCATCGGATTTGAATCATATTTCCACTGAGGCGGCGATGGTAACGAAGCAGGTGGCGGCTGCTCATGATATGCTGGCACAGTCCATCACCGAGATTTCCGGAAATACAATGGAGTGTTTACAGGCCATTGAGCGCAGCGAGGAGAATGTGCTCAGTATCGAAAAGCTGTCAATGGAGGCGGAAACGGATTCTAAGCAGATGCAGAATGATATGTCTGCTTTGCTTAAGGTGATTGCGCAGATGCAGGAGGTAATCGGTTCTATTAATGCGATTTCCGGTCAGACCAATCTTCTTGCGTTAAATGCGTCGATTGAGGCGGCCAGAGCGGGAGAAGCGGGAAAGGGATTTGCGGTAGTTGCGGACGAGATTCGTCAGTTGGCGGATGAGACCAGAGCGCTGACCAGTAACATGTCCGAGTTTGTTACCAATATCCGGAACGCATCCCAGCAGAGTGCAGAGAGTGTAGAAACGACAGTAACGGCATTGCATCAGATTAATGAGAATCTTACGGTAATCGTAGACGGAAACATAGAGAACAGAAAGCGTTTGCAGGAGATTAACGAGAGCCTTACCAATATTGCGGCTACCAGTGAAGAAATCAGCAGTTCCATGAACGAGGTGGAAAATCAGGCGGCGCAGCTGGACGAGAAGGTGACCGAGGTAACAAGGGATGTAGAGACTTTAAAGGGTGTCAGTGCAAGTGTGGGCGAAGTGGTAAAACCGATGATTACCATTGAGGAATGCTTAAAAGACACCAACCGTGAGCTCGGTAAAATGGCATTGGATGCATTCTATATGCCGAGTAACAGGGTGTTTATCGAGAGTGTCGGTGGTGCAATCGATGCACACAAGGGCTGGCTTCTTAAGCTGGAGCGTATGATTGAGAACGGGAAACCGGAACCGTTACAGACCGATGACCACCGTTGTGCGTTCGGACACTTTTATTATGCGGTACAGCCGAAGAATCCGGAGATTTTGACGGTGTGGAGAGGAATCAGAGATCAGCATAAGGAGTTCCACACAAACGGTGATAAGGCAATTGCAGCCTTGAAGGCCGGAAATACGAACATGGCAAGAGATTTTTTGAAACGTTCCGAAGAGATTTCCGGGAAATTATTGGGGGATTTCGAGAAGCTGGTTCGTATTGCGGAACGGTTGGATAAGGAAAAGGTTCGCATTTTCGAATAAATGGTAATATGCATAGGAGGAGATAAAATGAAAGAACAGAAGAAAGGGAAAATAGGCGTTTGCTTGTGGTTGCTTCCGATATTGGTATTGCTGGTGGCAAGCTGCATGCTGGCGGGATGTAAAAAGAAAGATGTTTACCGTAACATCCGTATTACGGAGATTACCGGTAAGGCTGTGGTCAACCGGGACGGCAAAGAAGGATTAGAGGCCTACGTTAATATGAATTTGCAATCCGAGGATGAGTTGATTACGGAAAAGGGCGCTAAGGTTACACTTCGCCTGGATGATGATAAATATGTTGTTATAGATGAAGATTCCAAGCTGGTGTTGATTGCCGAAGGTACGGAAGAAGACAGTATGACGAGAATTGAACTGGAATACGGTGCCGTATTTTCGGATATCAAGGAGAAGCTTTCCGACAAAAGCGGATACGAGGTGGTTACTCCGGGTTCTGTCATGTCGGTGCGCGGTACCCAGTTTGAGGTAGTATATCGAGAGATAAAGGACGAGGCGGGCAAGCTCATCAACAAGGTGATGAAGGTGCTTACTTTTGCCGGTGAAGTATATGTAAAGCCGGAAGGTACCAACGATAAGAGAATAGCGAAGGCAGGTACCATGGAAGTCCTGGTGGAGACGGCAGACGGAAAGTATGAGTTTGACGGTGAAAGCAAGGAAATTGAGACAGAGGATTTAAGTGAACTTTCCGCATCCTATTTGCAGAAGGATTTATCCGAGAATGGGGATGATTTTTCCGAAGAGGAAAAGGCGTGGAAGGAAGAATTGATAGAAAAGGTAAAGGAGTTCCTTAAGGGGGATTTTGCCGGGAAGGATGATAATCAGGGTGCTTCTCATAAAGTAACATATAACTGGGAAGGCCATACCTATCGGTTTGTTCCTGTGGACGGAAGAAGCTGGGAGCAAATAAATGCATATTGTACGGAGAACGGCGGACATCTTGCAACGATTATGAGTCCGGAAGAAAATGAGTATCTGTACGACCAAATGATACAAGCCGGCTTTACATGTGCATATTTCGGCTATACGGACGAAGAGACCGAGGGTGAATGGAAGTGGGTAACCAATGAAGCAGTGATCTATGAGAATTGGTATGAGGCAGACTTAGACAATTACAATGAAGAAGAGTATGCTATGATTTGGACGAGCCGTCCGTATTGTTGGAATGACGGTGGTTTTAGAGAGCCTTCGGCTGCATTTATTTGTGAATGGGATCCGGAAGGATATGTCATAATACCGACACCGACGCCGGAGCCGACCTCTACTCCGCTTCCGATGGAGACGCCGACACCGGTACCGGGTCAGGAAACGGAAAACAAGGAGCTGACACTGCAGGTATATTTACCGAAAGTAATTAAGCCGTTGGAGACCTACGAGGTTTCCGGAATGGTGGATTTGTATGAGGCGTTAGAGCCGAATACCAGATCTCTTATGTCGCCGGATTTTCAGGAAAAGATCATGCTCGAGGATGAAATGGGTCTTTGGTTAAATCGCATTGCCGATACTTATATACTGGGAGAAGGTGCGATTAAAGAAGCGGCAGAAGCGGTATACGGCAAGGAAGTTGTCATTACTTGTGAAGGCTTTTACAGTGAAAGCGATGCTGACTTACTTTTCCCTCTGAATGACCATCGTTCTTTTGGAGAGTTTGGTGTAGATGATCCTTATCTTACCTTATATCCTGTGTATACGGTTTATATTCCGGAGGATGACGTAAGTTATCGGTATATTCCGGTACGTTTGATGATTGAAGAAGAAGAGGATTTTAATTTTTACACGTTTATGGTGCAGTCCGGCACGAGTCTGGGATTGCCGAAGGTAGAAGGATATGATATGTACTGGCTGACGGGCAGTGATAAAACAGGGGAACCGAGACAGCATATTTGGGAGAATCAGTTGAACTGGCCGATTCTGCAAGGAGAAAAAGCGGAATAAAGAGACTGTAGATGAAACCGAGACGGATGAGACCGTGTAGGAAAAGAGAAAAAGATAAAACAGGAAGAGGTCTGTTGCGATGGCAGCAGACCTCTTTTGTAGTAGGAATGGTATTATGTTTGAATTTATTTTCCGGCTCTGGATTCTATATAACGGTCGATTTCTGCGTTGTCCGACAGCATGCGGCATCCCACGATGTACAAGCCGTTGTTGTCGGTTACGCGAATGGCGGTACCGCTTAACTCTTTGCCGTCTAATAATGGGAAGTCGTCAATTTCCAGCTCGATCAGTTTGCCCTTCGCATCCTTTAATTCCTCTGCGTCGGAGAAGAAGGAGTAGCCGCCGGCACTGATATTTACCATGGTACCGATATAAGGCATAGCCGAACCGTCGATAGTAAAGTGACATTGGTTGAATAACGGGCCGCGACGGTATTTTCTACGGTTAAATACTTGCGGGTTGCCGGTTACGGTAAGGAAAAGCATAGCATCTTTTATCTCGACACGAATGGATTCCCAGCGGTAAATCCGGTTATCTACAATAACGGAAAGGTTATATACTGCTGAAGAGGAAACAACGCGGAAGTCTGTAGGCAATTTTGAAAGGATGGTAGATCCTCTGACATTGGTTACCTGTTGCTTGTATTCCTTTGTGGTATCCAGTACTTCTTCTAGGGTGAAATACATGCCGGAATGGATATCTTCTGTTGTCATAAATCCGCCGGCGCCCAATTCGCCCATAAGCTGTCCTACGATGTTGCCGATGGAAATAACGTTAGCAGAGGTTTCCGCGTATTTACTGCGCATGGTGCGAGTGCTGTCATCCGCTTCCGAAATGCTTGCGGTCATAGCGCCCATGACGGCGGTTACCTGATTCATGTTGTCTACCATGTTGCGGTTGGAGGCACCCACTTCCTGCATTGCGGTATCAATGACCTGAACGTTGTCGCCTAGGCGTGCTGCATCGGTAGCAATGCGGGCAACGCTGGAATCTACTAAGGTAATCTTATCCAAAGTAGCGTTGATAAGCTGTAATGTCTTTGTGATAGAGTCGGTCATACGCTCTGCGGTGGACTCCAGATTAGCTAAAGCATTCATAATACTGGTGGAGGAAGTCTTTGTTCCGGTACTCAGGTCGCGAATCTCGTCCGCAACAACCGCAAAGCCCTTACCTGCTTCTCCTGCTCTTGCTGCCTCGATGGAAGCGTTTAATGCAAGAAGGTTGGTTTGACCGGAAATCTTTTCAATGGTGCCGGTCTCGGCTTTTACCATATCGAATTCGCTCTGAAACTCTTGTAAAATTTGTTCAACCTCGGTGGAAAGTAACGCCATTTCCTTGGTGGAGCTTACGACATCAGCCAGCTGTTCGGAACTGGTCTGGGAATGGGAAACGGACTCTTCCACGAGGGCAACCATTTCCTGTACCATAGCAGCGACATTTTCTACCTGGTTGCTGATTTGCTTGGTCATATCCAGAGAGGAAAGGGTTTTTTCCTGTAGGATGTGATTATCTTCGGAAAGCTGTTCCATACTGTTTACAACCAAATCCGCACTTTCTTTGTTTTCGTCGGAAAGCTCGCTGACTACGGTAACTCCGTCCACAATAGAGTGACTGGCATTTTTTACCTGTTGAATGGTGCGTACCACCCGGGCAAGGTCAGCTTTTACGGAACCAAGCATGGCTTCTTCTGTTTTGGTCATGTGACGAATCGCAATATCATAAGCAACATAGCATAACACGGTTACACCAATCTGGATTTCCGCATCGGTAATGTCATGAAAATTGTTTTTGATAAGGTATGCCAGAAGAATCAAGATATTTAATATGCCCCAGCGAATCAGCAGCTTCCTCTTCTTATATAGAACCAAAAGGCTGGCCACCGGGAATATGTAACCGTAGGTAACGTTGGTCTTTGTGGTCATGAGTACGAAAAAGTACAGGATTCCGTAGCCTGCGGATACAATTTCGCAGTAAAGCGGAGTATCAAATCCTTTGAATTTCAAAACCAGAAGACCTATAAGATAAGGAATCCAGCAAAGGGACAGGAAAACCGCAAGATACTGCGGAGTACGACCGCCTTTTATCATTTCCAGAATGTACAGAACGGTGAAAATAACATTCAGGGTGGTCCACATTAAGAGTGTGTTTTTATTCGCTTGTTTTTTAAAATATGACTCTTCGTATTCCATAAATAACCTCCATACAAAATATAGTTTACCCCAATTGATATTCTATCACAGTTTGATAAAAAATGCTACAAAAATATGAAAATAATGAAAATAAGTTGGGTTTTTCAGAATTAATAAAAGGAATGTAAGAGTTGATAAGATAGTATAGGGAAAATAGAGAATTAAAAAGAAGTAACAGAACGAAAAAGGGATGCCGCTTTCGATAAGTACGAAAGCGGCATCCCCGGAAGGAGAAGGTATTTACATCCGAATATCTCGGAGAAATTATTAGCCCTGTAAGAGGGAAAGTACACCCTGTGTAGACTGGTTTGCCTGTGCCAGCATAGACTGGGAAGCCTGAGAGAGGATGTTGTACTTGCTGTATTCCACCATCTCTGCTGCCATGTCCACATCGCGGATACGGGATTCTGCCTGCTGTAAGTTCTCTGCGGAAGTATCCAGATTTGCGATGGTATGCTCTAAACGGTTCTGTACAGCACCTAAGGTGGAACGCTGCTTGGAAACCTTTTCGATTGCCTTGTCAATGGTGGTGATAGCGGAGGATGCACGATCCTGGGTATCTACGCGTACATTGTTGCCGCTGACACCGAGAGCGGAAGCGCTCATA
>JAZUBD010000047.1:0-4332 GCA_045638305.1 Lachnospiraceae bacterium | reverse complement strand
ACCGCAAAAGAATTGGCCGTCGCATCAAACCCTTCGATTCCCGCGATGGTAAAATTATCCACCAATCCCCAGACTTCCAGTCCGTGGGCCTTCGCCGTTTCCACATAGGCTGCATCCGCCAGGGAAATCAACGGTTCTTCCGCCTCCGGCGTATTGACCCGGAACCAGGTCGGTGAAACTACCGTCAGCTGTTCCTTATTTTTAATCAGATTCTCCAGACCAGCATTGGCACTTTTATTCGTCACCTGATGCCAGCCCAGTATCACATCCTCCTCGGACAAAATGTGGGAGTACACCGCCGGACTGTAATCGGAGGTATAAGACTCCATATAAGTCTCCGTCAAATCCTTCTTTCTGACAAAGCCGTAAATGCCGTCCTCCGTCATAACCTTTACAAACTTCGTATCGGTCTCCGTACCGGCATCCACATACCATACCACACGATCCTTCTTTAAATCACATATAATACGACTCTTAATATCCGCGCTCTCTCTTACCGCCGTATCCTTCTCAGCCTTAAGGGACAACATGTCCTTTGCACCGGTGCGCAAAAGCACCCTGGACGGATTCTCATAAACGGTATAAGTCATATCGGAAAACAACGTCGCGAACTCCAGAGACACATACGGAACCCCTGCCTTTGTTAAAATCGGCGCACAGGAAAGCTCCTGCTTTGTCTTGTTACTGTAATATACCGCCTCCATCGGGTAGGCACGGATAATCTCCGTCGGTGTTGTATAGGATAACACCAACTCCTTCTCATCGTAATAAAAATCCTCGTTAATATACGCAAGCACCGTTTCTAAATCCAAATAAATTCCCCCATTCAGTAACAGTGCATTTTTCTCGTACTTCTCCTGCCAGAACATAACATGTGCCTCTCCCTGCGGAACAGACATCACCTCTGCCGGCGATACACGCTCCTCACTCGGAGTATACTTCCGAACCAAGGCGACACAAAGAACCGCTGCAATCAAAAGCAACGTTATAAATACTCCGATTATCGTAACTCCGGTTTTTTTCTTCACTGACATTTCCTCTTTTCTGTATATCTTGCTGTATTTTAGTATATACAAGTTATAAAAAATAATCAACCCCATTTTGCCGTCATACCGCACTTTCAACAGTCGTTTTTGAGAGAACGCCCATCCTCATCCGTGTCGGTACGACGACAAACGGAGTTTCCCGTCGGAGGTAGAACCTGTGTGATATGCAAAACAACCTCCGGCCGGTTGCACTACCGGGCAAAAAATACTCAAAAGATGGTACGGAACAGTTTTTCCGTTTCCCTGCCGGGAAGTAACACATCCCCGATAAACGGCAGCTCGATGACCTTTCCGAACCGTATCGGCAGCATTTCTTTTTCTCCGCCGGTCAACACCGCCGTAATTTCATGCTGTATCCGCCTGTCGCTTATCTGTAGGGAAAATTCCTTCCAATCCTGTAACCGCCACGGGTACACCGCCCCGAGGACAAACCGGCTGTCGCACCGTAGAAACTCGCTGATATGTACCTCCGCAAACACCCCGAAATGCAGAATGATTGTGGTATACCCCATTGCCGCATAGGTGCTGATTACAGCGGAGTTCCCTTCCGTAACATAACAAATCTTTTGAAGAAAAAAACTCTCCGGTACCGTTTTATTTGTTCCGAACAGACTCTCATAAAGCCGCTCGAATATATGCCGGCCCGACATATCGATACATGCAATCCGCCCTTTTTCCCTGTCCTTCCAATATGCCGCCAGCAGTGTACATAAGGCACCGCATTCCGTGCCGTCATGTACACCGATGACACCGATGTAGCCCGGAGCCTTCGCCCCTCTTTGGTGTCTCCTCTCCGGTACATTTTGTACCGTCCTCTGCAGATCCTCCTTTAACACCGATACACTGGGGTACCGTTTAGCCGGATTCTCCCGCACACACTTCTCATAAATTCTTTGTAACTCTTTTCTCCCTTTACCACCCGCTCCCAGCATAACCCCGATAACACAGCCGATGCCGTAAATATCGGAGCGTTCCTCCGCTTTCCCGTTATACTGTTCGGGTGCTGCATACCCCTGTGTACCGAACACCACCTCCGGATATTCCGCTTTCCGTATAGCTCCGCCGAAATCAACAAGCGCCAGCATGTCGTCACGAATTATAATATTTTCCGGTTTTACGTCCAGATATAGAATTCCGTTTTGGTGCAGATATTCAATAATTTCACATAGTTGAATGGAATAATGCGATATAAAAGATGTCGGAAGGCATTTCTGCCTGAAAAGAAAATCATATAAGGTTTCCCCGCCCATATCTTCTTCAATGATATAACATGCAGTCTCATCTTCCTCGATATCATAAATGCGAGGAATCGCCGCATGATGCAGCAATTGTAACGTGTGTGCCTCTTTCCTACGCTCTTCGTAAAAGGGCCTGTTTTTCAACAAGCGCTTCACAATACGCTGCTCCCCAAGTATCTTATGCTCTGCCAGAAATACCTCGCCACCGCTACCGTTTGCAAGCAGCTTTAACACTCGGTATTTCCCGAATAATAACTCCTCTTCCATCTTCTCCTTTCTGCCCGCAATGCGCGAACGTATTTGTCCTTTTTCCTGTCGGATTGCCGGTGATTTCTCACCTGACTTTATTATAGCCCCCTCCGTCTTTTGGATGCAAGCTTTTTTTGCCCCGCATTTTTCACAAACTTTTTACGAATTTTTGTATACTATTCACAAGCCAAAACCCCTGATTTTTCCTTACCTTCTTTATACAAACTTCACAATTAATGTTATTGACTTTCATGCAATTTTACTATATACTTTGTATAACACGAAGAAGGGGGTGCATACTCATGACAATCGAGCGATTAAGCGATACACAGATTCGTTGTACGTTAAACAAGCAAGATTTACAGGAACGTCAGTTGCAGTTAAGTGAATTGTTCTATGGCAGTGAAAAAGCAAAGGCCCTATTCCGTGATTTGGTACAAATGGCATCTTACGAGTGCGGTTTTGAAACCGAAGATATGCCTCTTATGATTGAGGCCATCCCGGTGGATGCGGATTGCCTCGTTCTGGTCGTTACCAAGATGGAGGATTCCGAGGAATTGGACTCCCGCTTCTCTAATTTCACTCCGTTTGAGGAGAAAGAACGCCAGCCGGAAAAGATGCCGATTCCTGCACTTGCGGACGAGATTTTGAATTATTTTTCCCAGTTTAAGGATATGCTGAACCAAAAGGCCGAGGAGCTTTCCAAGACTTCCGAAGCCCCAGCCGAAAAAGCTCCGGAATCTCTTACAAAGGTATATGTATTTGATTCCCTCCAGGCTGTCAGCCGGTTTGCGGCAGTCGTAGCTTCCCGTTACCACGGTGCGGCGGAATTGTTCCGTAATCCGTCCGAAGAAGCCTACTATCTGCTTCTTAACATAGCCGGACACACCGCAGAGGACTTCAACAAGCTCTGCAACATCGCGTCCGAATACGGCCGTTCCGCAGCGGCAGGTAATGCCTCACTGCTCTACTACAAAGAACACTTCACTCCGGTAGGAGACGGAGATATTCTGGATACGCTCGCAAAATTAAATTAAGATTTAACTTTGTTTCCGTAAATTTAAGGGGTCTGCATATTCTGCAGACCCCTTACTTTATCTTTTAATACGGTTCTTTCTCCGGACTTGCCGATGCTTCCGAGCGTTCGTATAATTCCTACAGAACCTCTGTCTTCTTACAGGTCACACCAAAGCACTCCGGCTTCTTTCCCGTCAGAGCAATACTTCTTCCATCCGGCTGAGACATTCCCACGTACACCTCATAAGTACCCTCATTCAATACCAAACGTGCCTCTTCATCATACAACGCAAACGCCTCGTCCTTTAAAGTAAGCGTAACCGTTTCTTCCGAACCCTTTGCCACGCGTACCTTCTTTAAGCCCTTTAACTGGAACCACGGTGCCCCGGCCACATCCTTTGCCTTTACATACACCTGTACAGTCTCCGCTCCGTCATATGCACCTTCGTTCGCTACAGTCGCCGTAACGGTAAGATTTCCGCCCTTTGTGATTTCGTCGCCGGATACAGACACATTCTTTAATACAAAATCGGTATAGCTGAGGCCGTATCCGAACGGGTACAACGCCTCTTTCTCCATATAACGATAGGTTCTTCCCTTCATGGCATAATCCGTAAATGCCGGAAGTTCCTCCGTCGTACGGTAGAAGGTCACAGGAAGCTTGCCCTCCGGAGCATACGCACCAAACAACAGCTGTGCCACCGCACGACCGCCCTGGGCACCCGGATACCAAGCCTGCACAATGGCCGGAATGTGCTCCTCTGCCCACGGGAATGCCAATG
>JAZUBD010000046.1:0-3519 GCA_045638305.1 Lachnospiraceae bacterium | reverse complement strand
GCCTCCTCCAATTTTCCGAAAGACTCTTCCGACACAGTGTCCGGTCTCAGCCATTGAATCGACAGCAAAAAATACTCCATCGCCTTTGACGGCACGGTTTTATCCAGACGATACACCACAATCGGCAGCTTTTTGCTGACCGCACGTTCCACCTCTCTAAGCACATGCTGAGACTCATTGGCCGCCTTATCAAACACCAAAACAAAGGCATCACAGCTTTCGATGCCCTTGATAATCTCTTCTCCGTAATTGTTACCTACCGAAATATCTCTGGGTGCAATCCAGCACTTTTTTCCACCGGCCTCCAAAAAGGCACAGATACGTTGCGCCGTTTCCCGTTGCTCCGTCGCATGTGATATAAAAATCCTCATAACCATCCTCCGTTATGTAAACTACAAATTCGACACAAAAAGTATAGCACACTTTACCGTGTCAGCGCAACAAGGCATTTCTTCAAGCGTGCGCATACCACTGCATCAGTTTTTCTTCCGATCACTTTTTGCATGAAAGACTACATCTTCCCCGTGTTTCATAAAATCCGCTGCCGTTCCCTCTTGTTCTCCTACAATATTGGATTTACTCATCCCGTAAGCGGTTCCTCCCGCAGCATTGACCAGTCCCAGTGCGAGTCCGATTACAATTGCTAAAATAATATGAATCATATCCTTTCCTCCCTGTCATTGCTGTATGATGTCATACTTGACGCAGACATACGATACTTTCCCAGTTTATATTTCCTGTAACCGGAAACACCGCCGGCTACCATAAAGCCGGTAAATGCCGCCAAAATAAGAAAGGCCGGATACAGGTTCAGACTTAAGATACCATAGGTCAACAACATAAAAATCGGACACGCAATAAGAGCATTTTTAAGAAACTTCTTTACAATCTGCTTCTTTTCGTACGGAAGGTTTGCAACCACTTTTCCCGTCTGTCCGTTTACCAGGACCAATTCTCTGCCCGTATCGTACTTCAAATTCACAAAATAGGCCGGAAGCAACGCATACTCCATCTTTTCAATCCGATATTCTTCCTGCACGTCCTTCTTTGTGTAGTTGGATAAGGTTCCGATGGTCCTTTTATTTACACGCGGGCAGGTGTCCAGAATCGCATCATCCAGATACTCCCGGCAACGCTGCACATTCGTTGTCTTAAGGGCCTCTTTTGTAACATCATACCGATCCGCATAGAAACCCGAAAGATACGCCACGTCAAACTCTACCAGTTCGTCCGTCCGGAACGGTTCCAATCTTCGGGACATCTCGTTATTCAATCGCTTGGATGCATCCAAGGTCACATTTTCATAACGGCAGGACGCATCCCTTGTATAGAGAAACGTACCGTCTTCGTGGGTACGCGCCTCCACCGTCATACTTCTGCGTATATAGGTATCATAAAGCCAATAAGGCATATAAATCGCACGCACCTTATCCACCGTCAGCTCTTTGATTTTCGACGGAATATAGGAGCCCTTCGCAAAATGCTTCTTGATGGACGCAAGAGCTTCCTCCTGGGTCAATTTGAACGGAATAATTCGCTTCGGACGAGCTTCCTTTGACACACGATCGAACACAATCGTTGCCGCCCCGCAATAGCTGCAGAAGGTAGAGGCTTCCGTTCCGGTCAGCATCAACTCCGCCCCGCAGGTTTTGCAGTGATAAATATTGGTCTCCATAAACTCATCTTCATCCTGCATCCACTCCGGCTCTTCCTTCGCTTCCCATCTGTGCACTTCCTTCGGCGCCGCATGTTCCCTGTCGTAGTTCTCCCGGCCTTCCAGTTTGGAAAACTCCTCTTTTGTCGCTTCCCATCCGCAGGATAAACATACCATTTTTTCCCGCCTTGGATCATACATCACCTGTCCCACACAATTCGGACATACTAAACTCATACTCCTTACCTCCGTATTAAAAAATCTCACGCATCCTACTCATATTCATAATTCGGTTTGAGATAAACCGCATCATTATCCCTAATCTCTTTTTTGTATACCTTTTCGCCCCACTCTTCTCTGCTTACTTCTTCAAATGCAACCGATACATCACCGACATCCACTTTTAAGTCTTCCGCAACAACATCTGCAATCTTTTTTGCCAAGTTTGTCTTAATCTCATCGTTTCTTCCCGGCCATAACTTCACAACAACATGCGGCATACCGTCTCCTCCGTAGTCTAAATTTTATAGTTCTATTTTTCATAAGCAATCAACACATTGCTTATGACGCTTCGCCAAAAAAGCACTCTCTTTTGTATAATCCCTAAACCGTTATCCAGTATCGCTTCATCTTGCAATCCTCAACATCAATCGTCGTCTCATAAACTCCGCCGTTGGCAAGTATTGTTCTCTCGCTGGCTTCATTTCTGACATCACAAGTGACAAGAAGCTTACTAATTCCCAGCGTTTTTGCATTCTGTATATTCAAACGAAGCATTTCTTTTGCATAGCCTTTCCCACGTTCCGAAGGACGCACCGAATATCCGCAATGTCCACCCCAAGTCCCAAGAATCGGGTGATTGATATGATGGCGTAAATCGATAACCCCTACTACTGTGTCATCGCTCTTTCGTACCGCCAAATATGTATGCGAAGGAACTGCTGTTCCAGCCTCACCACAGGTTTCTTCACTTTTTCTGAGTTCACATATCGTTATCCACTCTTTGGCGGACTTACATTCATCAAGGGATAAACAACCTGCAAATTGGTCTTCATTCTCTGCATCACATTCTAAAATCTCTTGGCGAAAACTCCATATATCCGCCGCATATTTCATTTGAACTTCTACCAATTCAATATAATCCATTCTAACCACTCCCTAAATTCATCTCTATACAACTTCTACAAAACAAATTCTAACATAGATCAACACTCTCCGCAAGACTTTCTCCTCCCACCTTCTTAACACTCTGCCTCTCCGAGCCGTAACCGCGCCACCTTTTTCAAGGACGGTCGCAGAAAATGCGGCATCGTATTTTACGCATTCATTTCGGTATAAAGTTGTGGCAGCACTATCGAATTCACTTTTTGCTTTTCCCGAAGGGTCGCGTACTTAGCGCAGTCGAAATCGCCTCTTACCGTTTCTAAGTCTCGAGGACGCCACCGAGAGACGTTTAGAAACGGTTAGAGGAAGTTTGACGGAGCGTTGCGACTTGCAAAAAGAAATTCGATAGTGCCGCCACAACATTGCTTACTAAAAGGAGCAAGAAAGGGTGCCGCATTTTCTGCGACACCCTTCAAACACCGCGCGGTTACGGTCTTTCTAATTGGATCTTCTCCTCCTGCATGGAGACCTTTACTTTATTTCCCGGAAGCTCCAGCTTATCCAGCAAATCTCTCGGAATCTGCACGCGGCCCGCACGGTCCACGATGGCATATTCCTCCTGGGTTTCCCCGATTTCCTGCCAGTTCACGGCAGATGCATTCGACATATCACTGTATTCTTCCTTTAAAATACGCTCACTACTGATCTTTCCGTCGCGAATGGCAACCACACGCTTTACCTTCTTTGCGAGGGTGGTATCG
>JAZUBD010000045.1:0-6341 GCA_045638305.1 Lachnospiraceae bacterium | reverse complement strand
TAGCCTAACTCTTCCATAACGGAGAGCACACGTTCTTTTGTTTTGTCGCTGACGTTCCGGTTTCCGTTTAACACACGGGAAACGGTTGCAATGGAAACGCCGGCCTTTTTCGATACGTCATAAATATTCATAATATGAAAGCCCTTACAAAAATATTGAAATAAAAAAATATTCCGCTTTTATTATACAACAGACTGTAAAATAGCGCAAGTGAAACTTATAAAAAGAATTTTGATGAAAAAGAGATTGACAGTTCTTGTTAAAATGTGTACAATCAAACTGTAAACGCTTACAAAGAAGTAGGCGGGGATTTGAAAACAATATGCTGATATAAATGAAAAGGAGATTAAGACTATGGCAAAGGTTGTTACGATGGGCGAAATCATGTTAAGACTTTCTACCCCGGGAAACGAGAAGTTTATTCAGGCGGACGAGTTTGATGTATGTTACGGCGGCGGTGAGGCCAATGTAGCGGTTTCTTTGGCAAACTACGGCCATGACGCACACTTTGTAACCAAGGTTCCGAAGAATCCGATCGGTGAGTGTGCGGTAGCAGCACTTCGCAAGATGAATGTAGGCACGGAGAACATCGCCTACGGCGGAGAGCGTCTCGGTATTTATTTCCTTGAGACCGGTGCTGCCATGCGTGCTTCCAATGTAGTATACGACAGAGCGCATTCTTCCATTTCCACCGCAGTTGCGGCTGACTTTGATTTTGATAAGATTTTCGACGGTGTGGACTGGTTCCATTTTACCGGTATTACTCCGGCGGTTTCCGATGCTGCGGCAGAACTGACCGAGGAGGCACTTAAAGCTGCAAAGAAAGCCGGCGTAAAGGTGTCGGTTGACCTTAACTTCCGTAAGAAGCTGTGGACCTCCGAGAAGGCACAGAAGGTGATGAGCAACCTGATGCAGTATGTGGATGTATGTATCGGTAACGAAGAGGACGCCGAGAAGGTTCTCGGGTTCAAGCCGGGGAACACCGACGTTACAAACGGCGAGCTGGAGCTTGCGGGATATAAAGACATTTTTGAGCAGATGGTAGCAAAGTACAACTTTGAGTATGTAATCAGCTCTCTGCGTGTCAGCCATTCCGCATCCGATAACGGCTGGTCCGCATGTATTTATTCCAGAGATACCAAGGAGTTCTACCATTCCAAGGAATACAGAATTTCTCCGATTGTGCATCGTGTGGGCGGCGGCGATTCTTTCGCAGGCGGCACTATTTGCGGTTTCCTTGACGGCAAGAACTTCAAGGATGCTTTAGAGTTCGGTGTGGCGGCTTCCGCATTAAAGCATACCATTCCGGGAGACTTCAACCTGGTTTCCAGAGCAGACGTTGACAATCTGGTTGGCGGCGACGGAAGCGGAAGAGTACAGAGATAAATGATAGCGGGGCTGACGCAGAGGGAAACTGCGAAGTCCCGCTCTTATATTTTCTTTTGATGGTTATGTAGAAGCAGCGTCTGCATTATCATTACCTCTTTTCTCGTACTACGGATAGAGTCTTTCTAATTACTTCGCGAAGAAAACTATAAGAGTGACGCAACCGCCCTGATGCGGCATCCATGCCTTATGGCGGGCTCGCCCGGACCTCCTGTCCGGGCGTTGCTGATAAACAAACGAAGTAATAAGAAAGTCTACTATCCTGCGTAAAGATCAAAGAGGTAATGATAATGCAGAGGCTGCTTGTTTTATTTATCAAAATGAAAATATAAGAGCGGGCTGCGCAACACCGATGACGTCTGCGTCAGCACCTATTTCTTAGAAAGGCTAAACATCGATGGTTGCATCAGGAGGCCTTTGGGTGTAAAATGGGAAGTGAGAGGGGGATGATTGATGAAGCCTTTTTTTAAGATTTTATTCATTACTATGATGATTCAGTTTGGATGTTTCGGAATCAATTTTGTATTTGCCGGGATAGAACCGGTAGCGAAGAAGTTGCTGGAGGTTGGCTTTTGGATTTTTCTGGCGGGTTTTCCGATTGCTATTATCGTGGATGTTGTGTTAGCGATTCGTTGGGGAGAGAGTTTGAAGCAGAAGCTGTTTTACATCTTTCTGATGCCGACCAATTATGTGGGACCGATGTTGGCATTAATGGCCTTTTTGTATGCAGACATGGTATTTAAGCAGGCAGCAGGTGTGGTGTAGGACCAATGGCTTAGAAATTTTTGAAATTATTTGTTGACAAACAAAAGTCTCTGTTGTATAGTTGTATTAAGGAGTTAGTACAATCATACAAGGGAGGCTTTACTTTTATGTTAAAAATCGAAGGTTTTACCAAACGCTACGGAGAGAAGGTAGCGGTAAATAATTTGAATCTGCATATTGCACCGGGTGAGATTTACGGTTTTATCGGTCATAACGGTGCCGGAAAAACAACCACGTTAAAGGCTTGCTGCGGTTTGCTGAAGGCTACGGAGGGTACGATTTTGATTAACGGGAAGTCCATTGCGGACGATCCGATTGCCTGCAAGAAGGAGATGGCATATATTCCGGACAACCCGGACTTGTATGATTTCCTGACGGGTTACGATTATTTAAATTTTGTGGCGGATGTATACGGTGTTCCGAAGAAGGAGCGTAACGAGCGCATTGACATGTACGGAGAGATGCTTGGTATTACCGATGCACTTTCTTTACCGATTTCCGAGTATTCCCACGGTATGAAGCAGAAGGTGGCGATTATTTCCGCACTGGTACATGCACCCAAGCTGATTTTAATGGATGAGCCGTTTGTAGGTCTTGACCCGTCCGCATCTCATCAGTTAAAGCAGCTGATGAAGAAGCATTGTGAAGAGGGCGGCGCAATTTTCTTCTCCACCCACGTGCTTGAAGTGGCGGAGAAGCTTTGTCATAAGGTGGCGATTATTAAGGGCGGCAATCTGGTGGCATCCGGCACCATGGATGAGGTAAGAGGCGATTCTTCCTTAGAGGAAGTGTTCCTGGAATTGGAGGATGTGAAGGCATGAAGCTTTTAATCGGAATTCGTATCAAAGCCTTTTTTGCTGCCATAAAGAAGTCCTTTGACAGCAAAAAGGGTATGGGAGCTTTGATTGCGGTATGTATTGCATTTTTGTTCATTGCCGTGGAAGGTATGCTGTTCGGTGCATGGAATCTGTTGTCGGCATTTTTGGAACTGGAGTTTGCATGGCTGTACTTTGCATTGGCCGGGCTTTTGGCCTTTGCGTTCGGTATTTTCGGTACGGTTTTTACGACGCAGAGTCAGATGTATCAGGCAAAAGACAATGATTTACTCCTTGCCATGCCGCTAAAACCGAGTGCTATTGTAGGCAGTCGTGTATTTGTGTTGTATCTGCTGACTATGGTATTTGTTGCGGTGGTAATGCTGCCGGCGGGACTTGTGTACAGTTTTAAGTGCGGATTTTCAGGGACATTCTGGCTGGTATATCTGATTTCCATGATTTTAATCGGCCTGCTGACCCAGGCGGTTACCTGTCTCCTTGGATGGTTGCTTCACTTTTTGCTGGCGGGATTCCGTCACAAGGCCATTGTGGCAACCGTATTCATGACGGCGGTTATGATTTTGTATTTTATCGGTATCAATCAGATTGAGAATCTTATGATGCTTCTTGTAAATAACGGCGGAAAGATTGCATCTGCCATTCAGAGCTTTGCATGGCCGTTTTATGCGTTAGGTGTTGCATGCTTCGGGGATTGGTTACAGTTTGCACTGTTGGCGCTTGTATGTATCGCTGTGTTTGCAATTGTCACCTTGATTTTGAATGTTACTTTTGTCAAAGCGATGTTGGTAGGCGGCAAGACAAAGCGTGCTGCAAAGCAAAAGCGTGATGATAGAGTACGTTCTGCTATGGGCGCTGTGTGCAGAAAGGAATCTAAGCGTTTCTTTACCAGTACAACTTATCTTGTAAATATCGGAATGGGACTTTTCATGATTGTTGCTTTTGTGGGAGCGGGCATCATGTTAAAGGATAAGCTGGTGTTGACAATGAATCAGATGATGGACGGAAAATTACAAAAAATACTTCCGGTGCTTTTAACCGGAGCAATGGGACTTCTGGCTTCCATGACACCGATTTCCGCACCGTCCGTTTCCTTGGAAGGAAATCATATTTGGATTTTGCGTTCTATGCCGATCAGCGGAGCGGATGTGTTAAAGGCGAAGCTTCGTTTCCATTGCATCGCAAGTGTTCCGGTGGCATGTGTGGGAGCTTTGGTGCTTGGTGTAATATACAAAATCAGCTGGTTTGAAACGATTTCGGCGGTAATCGGTACGGCAATCTTGTTTGTACTGACGGGTGTGTTGGGACTGGTGTTTAACATGTGCTTCCCACGCCTTGACTGGGCTAACGAAGCAGCACCGTGTAAGCAGTCCATGGCAGTGTTTTTCGCAATCTTTGTCATGATGTTTGTCAGTGCAATCTATGTAGGTATGTACTTCGGATTTGCGGCACTGCTGGGTGGAGCAAAGAACAGCTTGCTTACGTTTTCCATCGTGAATGTACTGTTTATTTTCATTACTTATGCATTCTATCTTCTGATGGTAAAGTGGGGCGGTAAGAAGTTTGAGGAGCTGTAAGCAATTGAAAATGGTATAAGGGAGGAAGAAATATGGACTGGAAGGATTTTCTGATTCTCGGAATCGGGCTTATATTAGTGGTAGTTGCACTGTTCATAAAGAAAAAGGGAAAAGGGGATTGGAAAGAGTTTGTAATACGGTTTGCCGGATTAGGAGTGATAGTGTGGGTGGTCATTGTGGTGGTAAGCCGGTTAGGGTAGGATAAAAGAGTAGAGAAAGGAAATCGCCGTTTCGGTTGTGGGAGACCGAAGCGGCGACTTTTTTATTTCAGAAAGTGTTATATGAGTTTATTTCCACGGACGCTTTTTAGCGAGCCATCCGTTTTCTTCCCAATAGGTCTTCTCTATAGGAGAGGAACCCATTCCGGCAGACTGCATTCTACTCATGACAAAGAAAAAGAAACGGGTTTTGAAACCCACAAAAGGCTTTTTCTTGTTGGAAAGCTTCTTTGCTAATTTTGTAGTACGCTTCTCCAGTTTTGCTTTTTTCTTTACGGAAACCATATCCCAGTTCATTGCCTGCAGGGCGACACCGATTGATTTTATGTAAGGGACACCCCAGTAAAATAATGCGGTAGAAATGTCCTTGGTAGCAGTTTTTGCGCCTATGCCTGATGCTGTAGAGACTACAACGGACTTTTTGGAAAACATACAGGCCCGTGGTCTGTGGGACACCCAGTAGGTGAAGGTTAAATCAATAAAAGATTTCATCGGTGCGGAGGCTCTGAGGCAATAGGTCGGAGTGGTAAAGATAAGTAAATCAGCGGTCGCCACCGCATCCATGATTCTCTTTTTTTCTTCGTAAAACGGACAGTTTTGGTCACCTTCGATGCACTTATAACATCCCAGACAGAAGTGATTCAAGTCTTTCGGAAGAAAGAATTCCGTGATTTCTTTTTCTAAAGTTACTTTTTCTGCTATCATACGTCCGATATGATAGGTACTTCCTTTGTGGTTTTGTCCATGAATCAATACAATGTTCATTGTGCGTTCTCCTTTTTGTAAATTTGATTGAATTGTTTGATATGTTCTTCCAAAAGCCGGAGTGCTTCCGGTTCCCGTTCAGGGTCTCTGTCACAAAGCGTCAGCAGAAGATAAAGGGGTGCATAAAAATGGAGTGCCATGACATCGGCATCTGCGGTGCGGAACAATCCACAGGCACCGAGCATGGAAAATATTTGACTTTGATACGATAGCGGATCATCTGTATACTGTTTTGTGTAAAGTGCGGCCAGTTCTGCGTCGTGAAACTGTTCGATTGTCAACATTTTGCGGAAACGGCATACATAGTCATCGTGCAAAAAGTAAGTGAATAGGCCGATTCCCATCTGAATTAAGGTATCTTCCGAAACAGAGGAAAAGATGCCGGCGTCGGTTGTGGGATTGTTGCCGTTCATTTGCAACGTTGAGGTTTGTTTCTCATACCTTATCTGCATTTCGGACAGAATGCCGTCAAAAATATCCCGTTTGCTTTTGTAGTGCTTATAGAGGGACGGAGCCTTGATACCTACAACATCTGCAATCTCGGCAACGGAGACCGAGTGATAGCCTTTTTCGGAAAAAAGGGTCAGGGCGGCGTCTAAAATTCGTGTTTTTGTGTTCATGGGGACCTCGCATGGTAAATATTTTTCTTTCTTTTTTTGAAAATGGCTAACGTTTGTTAGCTGACAAAAATAAGTATAAGCTAATAATCATTAGCTGTCAAGGCTTTTTAATAAATCGGGATGAAAACACAAAAAGAACTTGTGTTCGAATGCGGTTTATGGTATAATAATATCAGT
>JAZUBD010000044.1:0-4093 GCA_045638305.1 Lachnospiraceae bacterium | reverse complement strand
TGCTTCTCAATCTGCTGCAGGGCAGACTCCAGTGCTTTAATCTTCTCTGTATTTGCCATAAATAAATCCTCCTCCGAATTCATTCTTCGTTCATATGTTCGTGAACAAATGTTCTTTCTAAGATTATAATACAACTATCTGTTCCGTTTGTCAACCGATTTTCAAAAAATATTTAGGAAAAATATGTTCCGACAGGAACTTAAAAGGACATGCTAATTATAGCATGTCCTTTAATTTTTGTAAAGCTTCTATTTACTCTTCTTCAGCCACCAAATCCATAATTCTGTCATCAACATCATCCCATGCCGCATCGGAAAGAACGGTATCATTTAAATTCACATTGTACTTACGTTCAACCGCATCTAAGGTACCTGCGGATGCCGCATTTTTCTCCAGTACCGCCAACATCAGTTCCGTATATTCCTTCTCCAGAGCATCATACTCCTCGAAGGAAATATTATCATAATCCACATCAAAATACTTCGTATTAAACGTATCGGATGCTTCGAACAAATCCTCATCAATTACGTAGAAGAAGTCTGTCGGATACAAGGTTACGGTCATGGTGCCCATATTAAATTGACTGACATCCACGCATTTTACCTCCCATTTTACCTTGGAAAGAACTTCCTTGGATACCGCAATCGCACGGTTTCTTACATCGGTCGTGATATACTCCTCAGTGATATCGGTATAGTACAGCAGGCAATCCGCAAAATACTCAACTTCAGCATCGTAAAGTTCCTGCGCGCCCTCCAGGGAATCCATATTCATGCTGACATAATCTTCAAAATCAGCGTAGAAGCTTGCCTTCATCGCCGCATCAAAATAAAACTCGGCCGCGCCTTCCACGCCCTTCTGGGCAACCATGGCATCCCAGTAATCCTCCGCCGGAACCATACCGAAGTACACACGGAAGAACGGATACTCCGTCGTATCGTTATCTATTACATCCAGTTCCACATAACACTGACCATGCGTATCATCATTAAAGTAGTAAATAGCCTCCAAATCATTTTTGGAATCTCCTTTAGCATCCGGCTCACCGTAAGCTGCCAGAATGTCTTCCGGATTATTTCTCTTAGTCATACCCTTCGGGAATACCACATCCACTTCCGAGGTAGACATTCTCAAAGAATATACGATACACTCCTCAATCGGAGCCGCCTTATCGGAGTCATTGTACACCGTCATTTGTACATAATCCTTATTCTCCTCATCAAACAGCTCGAACTGGGTGCTGGTATAATACGGGTCCAAGCGGAACTCATCCGTGTTATCGTAGCTATTGGATACATGCCAACCGTTATTTAACCAATCGGAAAGCGGCATCGGGAACTGATAAATCACACCGTCAATGACAAACTGACCGCTGGTAATTTCCTCGGAAATCTTTGCAGCGCTCTCTTCGATCCACTTGTCGTCATCCACTTCAAAATCCATACCGGAGCATCCGGCAAAACTCAGTGCCAGCACCAGTACCATAACAAAACACAACATCTTACGTAATTTTTTCATCATCGTTCTCCTTTAATCTTGTTTATATTTATCTCGGAAAATACGTCTCATTCCGGATTTCGCAGCCCTCATTTAATGTGTCCGACTGTTCTCTATATGCTTCTCCCCCGTACGTCTCATAAAACTCCCTAAATTCCTCATACGGAAACACTTCCGCATTCTTCAAGATTTCCTGTCCCCGTACCGGCAGAATATCGATTACCGCCACTTCCTTGCAGCCGCAGGTCTGACATTGCAGCAGATAAATTTTGCAGGCTCTGCTTCCCGACGATACCTGAGACAAATCCTTCACCGGCGTCGTTGAATGTATGTAATATCCCGCACTGCGGTCATGCTTTTCATCAAACCGCACCGGCAATAGCCGGAAGTCCTCTCTCAAATCCAGCATGTTCCCCTTACATACATCGCAAACATTTCCCTTTTTCTCCGCATACTTAATGATTCCCCGTGCGATATGCGGCCAAATAAACCTTGCAAAGATAACCAGAACAAATAATATTCCCGGTGTCCATGCCAGAATCGATAATACTATGTCCATAAGGCACCTCCTACTGTGCCGCGTTCTTGGTACGCTCTAACAGTTCTGCGTAAGTATCCGCCTTAGAAATAGCTTCCATCACCTCGCCGGACTTTAAGCTGTACATATTTCTTGAAGTGAAGGTTGGAACCTTGGTACACTTTCCTTCGTAAACAAACTGAAAATATACATACCTTGTGCCGCCTAACGGTCCCTTCATATAATCGGACTTAATATCCGTAATATTCTTTGCAGAGATTTCTACAAACTCTGTCGGATTCAAGTAATAGATGTAACCGATTCTGCCCTTTGCCTCATCAATCTTTAAGATGGCATTGTTGGTGGTAAAGGTGCTGCAATTCTGAAAGGACAATGCCCGCTCGTCCTTTTCCAAGGTCTTTTTCATCAACCGGTCTGTAATAAAATTGGACTCTGTATGGAACACGAACACCATAATTCCGCATATAAATACAAACATAACCATGAATCCGCCGAATCCGACAAGATTTCCGCCGATGATTCCGATGATAAGACTTGCAATTGCGGACAATCCCAATACTCCGCCGATTAAAATTAAAATGTAGTTCCAGTTTACTTTTTTCATTTTTCTTTTCTCCTTAAAATAATAAATCATTTGGTTTCTTGATGACATGTGCACTATCTGTCGGTATGATATTATCGTTTTAGCAATATCAACTGTTATTATGATACTATCATTTTGATAGTATGTCAAGTGCTTTTTTAAAAAAAATTTAGGAAGTACCGAAATCCATCGATACTTCCTTATTTTTAACGGTTTTTCACCTCATGCTGGTTCATACTCATATCCCGGCAAGTCATTTTAACATTATCCCATTCTGCCTCAAATTCCTTCTGCATCCGATAGGCAAATGCCGTGGAACGATGCTGTCCGCCGGTACATCCGAAGGCCACCACCAGCTGGGCCTTTCCTTCCTTTTCATACAGAGGCACCGAAAACTTTAATACTTCACGGATTCTTTCAAACAAGCCGTTTGCCTGTTCCGTGGAAAACACATAGTCCCGCACCTCTTCATCCAGGCCGGTGAGAACACGAAGTCCTTCCTTGTAAAAAGGGTTCGGCAGACAACGTACATCAAATACCAGATCCGCATCCGCCGGGATGCCGTACTTATAACCGAAGGACATGAAATGGAGTACCATGCCTCCCGCTTCCGTATCGGACTCCGTAAGCTCAATGATTTTCTCCCGTAACGCCGATGTTGCCAAATTAGACGTATCGATAATATAATCCGAAGACTCACGCACAGAGCTTAACACCCGGCGTTCCTCCTTTAACGAAGAGGAGATGTCGGCCCGGTTCTCAAGATACATGAGAGCATGAAGACGTCTGCTCTCCTTATAACGCTTAATCAGTACCGAATCCTCACAGTCCAAAAACAGTACACGGACCGACACACCGCGGCGTTTTACCGCCTCCAGCGCCGAAAAGAAACTGTCGGAAATATCCCGGCTTCTGATATCCAGCGTTACCGCCACCTTCTGGGAAAAATCCTTATTGCTTTCCATCCAGCCGACTACGGAAGACAACAGCTTTACCGGAAGATTATCCAGGCAATAATAGCCCAAATCTTCCAGAAAATCTACCGCCTTCGACTTTCCCGCACCGCTCATACCCGTTACGACAAATAGCTTCATAAACCCTCCGTTTATTGATACATTGCCTTAGATGCCACTACATTCGGCTCGTAGCCTGCCTCTCTTAATGCGTTTAAAATCTTCTCCTTATGCTCCGGTCCGAAGGCCTCCAGTGTAATGGTAAGCTCCACCGCACTGTTGCGGTTGATGCTGACAAACTGGTTGTGGTCAAGGCGGATAACATTACCCTGATTCTCTGCCAGAATCTGGGCCACGTGAACCAGCTCACCCGGCTTATCCGGAAGCTGTACGGAGAAGGTAAAGATACGTTCTCTGAAAATAAGTCCCTGCTGTACCACGGAAGCCATGGTAATGACATCCATGTTACCGCCGCTCATAATAGCAACCACCTTCTTATTCTGACACTTCAGGCGCTTTAAC
>JAZUBD010000043.1:0-5223 GCA_045638305.1 Lachnospiraceae bacterium | reverse complement strand
GATCAAGCAGATGCAGGAGAAACTCTATCGTCTGGAAGGAAAGAACAGTCAGGCGGAGGCATCCATTATAGAAAAATACGGAGAATATCATCCGGTGGAATTGACGGGAGAGGCACTTTCTTCCTTTATTTCCAAGTGTCGGATGCAAATCGAGCAGAAACAGAAGGATATCGGTGAGTTAAGACGTTCTCAGGCCGAGCTTACGGAGGAGCTTTCCGCGTATACCGTAATCCGGAATGAAATCGCCCGGATGTTTGAAGGCACGGAGAGTCTGACGGAGGAGTGCGGCAGACTGGAGAACAACGTACGTCTGGCAGATTGCTATAAGGAAGCAAGAGAGCGCTATGCCGCATGCGGAAGAGAGCTTTTAAAGCGTCAGGAGGAGTTTTACCGGAACCGCCAGAAGACCATGGAGACCTTACAGGTGCTGGGGGCTCAGGCTCTTTCCGAGGAAATCGGCAGCAGTGTGATGATGCCGAGAAGCGGACGGGAGACGGAGGAGGTCGTCCGCGGCTTAAAGGAAGTGATGGAATGCTTACAGCTTGAGCGTACCAGAATCGAAGCGGGATTGGGAGATTTGGAGACTATTAAGGAAAATTTCGAGAGCCAGTGTTTGCAGCGCTGTCTGAATATCAAGGCGGATTTGGAGCGGCTTCCGAAGTTGTCCAGAATAATGCTTGACGGTGAGCAGATCCCGATGATTTCCCTGCAGATTCCGTATGTAAAGGAAGAGTTCTTCCGGGAGCGGATGACGGCTTATATTGATGAGGTAATACAGGCGGTGGACGCAATTGCCAATCCGACGGAGCGCATGAAGTATATTCGTACGGCATTGTCTTATAAGAAGCTGTTTTCCGTCATCGTATCGGATATGAACGGAATTAAGCTGTTGTTGTATAAGAGAGAGCGCATTAAGGAGCAGAGCAGACATTTGCGTTACGAGGAAGCGGTAGGAAGTACCGGGCAGTCTCAAGGTATTTATATCCAGTTCTTAATCGCGGTAATCAACTATATTTCCAGCATTTATTCGCCGAAGGGAGATGCGGCGGGACTGCGAAAGGTTATTTTTATTGATAACCCGTTCGGTGCCGCGAAGGATGTGTATATTTGGGAACCGATTTTCGAGCTGCTTCGCGCAAATCATGTACAGCTCATTGTTCCGGCCCGCGGAACCACGCCGGCCATTACGGGACGCTTTGATGTAAATTACGTACTGGGACAGAAACTGATTGACGGCAGACAACAGACTGTGGTTGTGGATTATTGCAGTCGTGTGGAG
This sequence comes from Lachnospiraceae bacterium, assembly GCA_045638305.1. Taxonomy (GTDB): domain Bacteria; phylum Bacillota; class Clostridia; order Lachnospirales; family Lachnospiraceae; genus SIG307. The sequence continues at coordinate 3,944 of JAZUBD010000043.1, read as the reverse complement.
GCTGATTCGGTGGAATACATTCCGTTGCAGTTTGAACAGACCAGTTTGGATATTTCGGAGGTGTAGTATGGGAATTGAACGTTATCGGGCGATTGTGCGGCTGGAAGAAATCCGGACGCTTTCGGAAGCGGGAGAGTATGAGGCTGCTAAGGAAATTGCGGACAGTATCCGCAAGGAGAAGTTAAAGGACAGCGCGGATTTATTTCTGCTGGCGGAGGTATACAGAAAGTGTGGAGAACTTGCTACCGCCAAGGAGATTTTACTGCGCGTTTATGAGAAAAAAGTGACCTGGCGTGTGCTGGAGGAATTGATGGAGGTTTGTCTTGCGGAAAAGAATCCGGAGGAGGCGCAGAACTATTTAAAGCAATATGGGAAGCTTTCCGGCGGAGATCCGAGAGGGTATATTTTTGAGTATCGTATCGGTCGTCAGATGCATCGTCCGGATGAGGAACTGTTGCCGGTACTGCAGACATTGAAGGCAGAGGAATATACGGAAAAGTATGCCTATGAGCTGGCAAAGTTGTATCACAAGCTGGGCCGTGAACAGGAGTGTATGGCAGAATGTTCGGATCTGATTCTTTGGTTCGGTGAAGGTACCTATGTGGAGCGTGCAAAGGTATTACAGGCATATTATCGAGGAGAGCTTTCGGCAGATGACATTCGTCAGGAGGCGGATCGTCGTGTACGGGAAGCAGAGGAACGCAGAGCAAGAGAAGAAGAGGAACAGAAAGCCTTTGAAGAGGAACAACGCCGTATCGCGGAAGAGCAGCGGCTGGCGGAGGAAGAAGCCCGGCGTATGGAGGAAGAGGAGCATCTGGCGTTGACGGAAGTATACCGTGCAGTGGCGGAGGAGCGTTTTGAGGCAGAGGATGCAGAAGCGTTTTCTGCGGAAGAAGGAGTTGCTTCGGAAAATGCACCTGCGGAGGATGCGAGTGGGACATTTGCGGTACAGGAGGAAGATTCCGAGACGGTAGCAGAGGCGGATATGGCCGGAGCAGACTTTTTTGAGGAAGTTGCGGTGACGGAGGAGCCGATGTGGGAAGCGGATGCATCGGGAGTTGTGCTAGAGGAGGTTGTGCCTGTAGAGGATGTTTCTGCGGGAGCGGTAAGCGAGCAGGAGGAAGAAGACTACGAGCAGATGTCGCTGTTCGCGCCACAGGAAAGCCCGGTACGAGAGGAGCCTGCCGTGTTGACGCCGTTAGGAAAGGAACTTTCGGCCAGATTGACGGAAAAGGGTTTGGTATTTGAGGACTTACTGCACGAATTTGCTTATATTGAACGGGTACGCAAACAGCTGGTACGTATGCTGGAGGTTGTGGTAACGGTACGAAAGAAGTGTCATTGCCTGATTATCACCGGAGAAGATAACAGCGGAAAAACCAGCCTGGGGACCTATCTTGCGAAGCTTTTATATGAGCTTTCTTATGTAAAGACGCCTCGCGTGGCGAAAATCAGTGCCGAGCGTCTGAATAAGATTGACTTAAACGAGAAGAAAGAGCAGCTGAAGGATGTGTGTCTGATTGTGGAAAATGCGGGCATGATGACCGAGACGACGGCAGAGAATCTTCTGTGGTTCATTCATCATACCAATGTACTGGGAACGGTGATTTTGGAGGATAATGCGACAGCCATCAGTAATCTGCTTCGGAATCAGGCGGAATGTAACCGTGAGTTTAATAACAGAGTACATCTTCCGAAATATGACAGCGGAGAGCTCTTGCTGTTTGCATTGGGATATATCAAAGAACAGGACTATGAGATTGATTCGGAGGCAATGAAAATCCTGACGGACAGAATTGATTATGTAACCAGAGTAGAGCAAAAAGAGGGTAGACTGGCGGCGACCATGGAAACAGTCAAAGAAGCATTAAAGAATGCGGACGACCGAAATCAGGGGACAATACTTGCCATGGCAAGTGCCGCGAACTTCCAAGCCGCAGAGGCGTTAGAGCTTACGGCAGAGGATTTCGGGGTTATACGGTAAACCGGATTTTGATTTCGTCCTTTAAGTTTTGGCCTCCTTTGGAGCGCACGTTCTTTGTAACATTTAAAATATAGGCGGTATTTTTGGCATAAGGATCCAGCGGTTCGATTTCCACCTCATTCGTCTGCGAATTGTAGCGAATGGCGGTGCGTAAAATGGAGCCGCTTTCTTCTGCGGTAACGAACATATTCACATTGTTTACCGTGGCCGGGTTTAACGGAGCGGTAAAGCGTACACGCCAGATGAACTTTCCGGTCTTAAACTTGAGGTTTTGTTTTACACGATGACCGGTATCATCGGAAAGATTTTCGATTTCCAACAAATTCATACGCGTTCTCCTTTCGAATTGACATGCTGTCTTATGATATAGTATAGTATACTTTCGGAAAGTTTACAAGAGGGTTACCGGAGTTTGTGAGGGCAGAACGGAAAAAGAGAGAAAAGAGGAATATAAAATGGAGAATACTAATATAATTTTAATCGGCATGCCGGGAGCGGGGAAAAGCACATTGGGTGTTCTTTTGGCAAGGGCTATGAATTATCGCTTTCTGGACACGGACCTTTTGATACAGGAAAGAGAAGGACGCCTTTTGCGCGAGATTATCGCGGAAGAGGGGCTGGAGCGTTTTATTGAAATCGAGGGAGAGGTAAATGCGGGAGTCCGTGCGGAGCGTACGGTAATCGCACCGGGCGGAAGTGCAATTTATTCCGAGCATGCCATGAAGCATTTTTCGGAAATCGGAACGGTGGTCTATCTTCATGTGCCGGTGACGGAGCTTTCCAAGCGATTGGGAGATTTGAAGCGCCGGGGTGTGGTATTAAAAGAAGGTCAGGATTTGAACTCCTTATATGAGGAACGCCGTGTATATTATGAACGCTATGCCAAGGTAACGGTGGATGTGACCAAACAGGAAATCGGCGATGTTTTGGCAGAATTGGTACAGAAATTGAAGGAAATCAATCATTAATATGCCGAAATCTGTTCTACAGCGGAAGAATGAGTCTACTGCCCTAGAATAATATACGAAAAGTACTTTACAAAATGAAAGTTTGTGGTATAATCAAGATAGGACTGGTAGATTTGCACAAAAACAGGGTCTAAATTATGTGCAAATTGCACAAAATGTCCATGAGTAGTGTTGCGACAGGCAATTACGAAGACAATAATCAGAATAAATCCAAGTTCGAGGTGAATTATGGAACAATATATTATTAAAGGTGGTAAGCCGTTAGTTGGCGAGGTTATCATCGGGGGAGCAAAGAATGCAGCGTTAGGCGTACTTGCGGCTGCGATTATGACGGATGAACCGGTGCGTTTACATAACCTTCCGGACATCAGCGATGTAGACATTTTGTTAAAGGCGATTGAAGATCTCGGTGCGGTAGTGGAACGTCCGAGTGTACACGAGGCACGTATTATGGGCGGTAGTATTACCACCTGTGTTGCGGGATATGATGACTTGAGAAAGATTCGTGCAGGGTACTATTTGTGTGGTGCGTTGCTTGGTAAATATAAAAGAGCAGAGGTGCCGCTTCCGGGCGGTTGTAATATCGGCAGCAGACCGATTGACCAGCACAGCAAGGGCTTCGAAGCGTTGGGTGGCAAGGTTGTGATTCAGCATGGCATGATTATTGCCGAGGCGGAGAAGTTAGAAGGCGCACATATTTATTTCGACTGTACCAGCGTAGGCGCCACCATTAACGTAATGCTGGCGGCAAGTATGGCAGAGGGCCAGACGGTATTGGAGAATGCGGCGAAGGAGCCGCACGTGGTAGAAGCGGCGAACTTCTTGAATAGTCTGGGTGCCAATATTAAGGGTGCCGGTACCGATGTGATTCGTATTTCCGGTGTGTCTTCCTTACACGGAAGCACCTATTCCATTATTCCGGACCAGATTGAGGCCGGTACGTTTATGTTGGCGGCAAGTCGGAGGCCAAGCGGTCTTAGGAAGACAAGCAA
>JAZUBD010000042.1:0-2557 GCA_045638305.1 Lachnospiraceae bacterium | reverse complement strand
GACAAGTTCAAACATCACCCAGGTCACATCGCCTTGATTTAACGGGTTTCTTTGAATATTTACCGTAATCTCCCACATCTCCTTTTTCGGTACCGGCGTAGAAGTCGGTATAGGCGTCGGCGTCGGATCCGGATTATCGAACGGTCCCGGCACCGGACTCGGGGTCGGTGTCGGCACTACAATACCGTTACTAACCGTCAAATAAATCGTTGTACCGTACGGAAGCATGTTATTTGCAGACTGACTCTGGTAACAAACCTGTCCTTCCGCATAAACCGCTGATCCTTCATAGGTTACCTCACCTACTACAAAGCCCTTTTCTTCCAACGTAAGCTTTGCGCCGTCCAAGGTCATTCCCAGAACACTCGGCATCAGCTCCACCTGTTCTCCTCGGCTTACCACAATCACAAGTTCACCACCCTTTGCCAAGAGCTGTTCCCTCTCCGGCACGGTACGAATCACAATGTTTGCCTCCAATTCACTCGGCTCAAACTCAATACGCACCTTGAAATCATTTTCAGCCTGAATCTTCGCATCATTAAAATTCCAAAGAGTATAATCCGGCACCTGTAACATTTCCGGGCCGGCACTTACTACAAGACGGATTTCTTCATCCGCTGCAACATCTACGCCACCCTCCGGATACTGGGAAATAACCATTCCCGCCGGTTTGTCGCTGTAATCCGTATCGCCGTCCAAAATGGTAAAGCGGTCGGACTGCTTATATAACAATTCCTTTGCATCATCTACCATACGTCCCACCACATTTTGTAACGGGAAGGTATCAAGGTCTACACGCTTTGTCGGTTCCGGTGTCGCGGTTCCGTGGAAGCCGGTCGGGGTCGTTAAATCCCCAGGTGTAGGTGTCACCCTGCCGGTGCCGAAAATATCCACAAACTTAACCACCGCAAACAAAATTGCCGCCATACCTAGTAAAATAACTATAATACTTGCAATGACAATAGTCTTATCCCATTTGGAATCCGCAGAATCCAGTTCTTCTTCTTCCTCACGGAGAATCTGGGCATTCTGAGGAGTCGGCTCAAATCTCGTCACCGGAGACTTTGCCGCACTTTTAATTACCGCAAGCTCGTCCTGCGTCATGCTCTTGGTCGGGGAATCCGACACCACGCCTGCTGTAATCCGCACAAAATCCCCTTCCGGATTCATCACGGAACGCTTTAAATCCACAATCAGCTCGGATGCGGATAAATATCGATTCTCCGGGCGCTTCTGCATACACTTCTGGACAATCATGTCAACACTGTACGGTACCGCCGGATTCACTTCCTTTACCGGTACCGGTTCATACTGAATATGGGACAATGCTACGGAAACCGTGTTATCTCCCGCAAACGGAACTTTACCGCATAACATCTCATACATGGTAACACCGAGAGAATAGATGTCACTCTTCTCATCGCTGTAGCCGCCTCTAGCCTGCTCCGGAGACAGGTAATGTACAGAACCCACCGCATTCTGGGTCACCGTATTGGTAGTAGCAGCCTTCGCAATGCCGAAATCCGCCACCTTTACCTTACCCTCACGGGAAATAATAATATTCTGCGGCTTAATATCACGATGTACGATGTGATTATCATGAGCCGCTTCAAGACCCTGGGAAATCTGAATCGCAATACCGATAGCTTCCTTAATTTCGAGCTTTCCCTTTTTCTCGATAAACTTCTTTAAGGTAATGCCTTCCACCAGCTCCATTACAATGTAATGTAAATCGCCGTCATCGCCGACATCATATACACTTACAATATTCGGATGCGAAAGCCCCGCAGCGGACTGTGCCTCCGCACGGAACTTCGTTACCAAATTTTTATCCGCAGAAAACTCCGGCTTTAAAATCTTGATTCCGACATAACGGTTTAAACGATGACACTTGGCGCGATATACATCTGCCATGCCGCCCGAACCGACCTTCTCGATAATCTCATATCGTTCACTGATAAACATTCCCGGTTTTACCATAGTATCTCACCTTTCTATTCCTGTTTCAAGCTGATAATAATAATGGAGATATTGTCTTTCCCACCATACTCATTTGCTTTTTTTACCAATTTTTGAACCGCATCCTGCGGTGCTTTTGCATATTTCATTACCATATGGCGGATTTCGTCATCCTCCACCATATTGGTTAAACCGTCGGTACACAACAAAAGAAATTCGGAATCGTCCCCTGACTCAATCTCATAGAAATCCGCTTCCACATTCTCTTCTACGCCTACCGCACGGGTAATCACATTTTTCTTCGGATGAATCCGGGCATCCTTACGCTGAATCTCGCCCTTACGCACCATTTCTTCCACGTAAGAATGATCCACCGTAACCTGCTTCATTTCATCGCCCAGCAAATATAATCTGCTGTCTCCCACATTCATCACATAGGTCCGGTCCGGAAACACGGTTGCCGCCACAAAAGTCGTTCCCATGCCGTTCATCTCTTCATTCTCTCTGGCATGGCGAAGTACCGTTGCATTGGCGGTTCGCAACGCCTCTGTCATCGTACTGATGACCGTCGGTTGCTTATTCTTCCTCACCTCATCCA
>JAZUBD010000041.1:0-6375 GCA_045638305.1 Lachnospiraceae bacterium | reverse complement strand
TAGGAGAAAGATAACAATATTCGGTATCCGGAATTACTGTCCCCAAGAACCGCTCCAGTACGGGTTGTTTGCTTGTGCTTCTTCCTTTGTCAGGCCGTTACCTGCCCAATAAGGATTGTTACAAGTACCAAGGTCCTGATCGCACTGGGCACCAGGGGTAGGTGTCGGAGTAGGAAGCTGAGGAGTAATCTCTCCCTCGCCGCTGAGTTCATCGGTAAACCACCCCAAAAAAGGACAGGCGGTATCTTTTAAATTTAATTCTTCAATTGCCGGAGAATTCCATTTCTTCATATAAGTAACCTCTTTCATAAAGATAAAATACTTGTTTGTAGTCGACATTTTACCACAAGATTTGGTTCAATGCAATAAATATATCAAAAATGTTAGAAATTCATTGATTGAATGTCCGGTTTTCATTCCGGTAAAAGAAAACGGAGTAAGCCCTCCAGCGCACTGAGGGAACTCATTGGAACCGAACAGTCTTCTTTCGTAGCGGCAAAGGCTTCGATAAAAGCATCAACCCTCTCTTTGTCAATATAGGCATCCAACAGCCCGGAGGAAAGGTGCCGGATCAGCTCCGGTTTAAGTGAGGTCCAGTCTCTTTGGATTCTTTGCATACGGTCCATATTTAAGAAACTATGGCGACTCCAAGGCTCCAGTACAGAGGAGGGGAGCAGGGTGGCAAATGCACTGCGAATCAACCAACGCGGCATTCCGTAATGGGCGTACATGGAAAACGGAAGGTGACAACAAAAATCTAAAAGCCGCGTATCCTTTGTCGGATCTCTCAGAACCATACCGGTGCGAAGTCCGAATTGAGTTTCGAAGATACCTAAATACATAAAAAGAGAGGCTGGATTTAATTGTTGTAAAAATGTTTCAGGATCGATATAGCCGCCGGAGAAAAGCGCATAGGGATTTCCGGAGAAGCGTTCTCTTATATTGTAATCTTCCAATAAGGTCCGGCGAAGGAAGATGTTTTCCGGTATAAATCGAACGAACGGGTCCTGCATGTGAGCACGAAAGTCGCGAAAGCTTTGCCGGGTGCGGGACAGCATTTTCTTTCGACTGATTCGTTCGTGTTTCGCGTAGCGGTGAATGAGAATAAGGGCGGAAAGTCGCTTTTTCTTGCAATCCAGGTCATATAAAATGTTATGAATATCACCGAAGGAAACAGAACGATTTCCGAAAGCACCGTTTAAGAATACTTTACACCCCCGATCGGCACCATGGGTACATATTTCGTAGTGATTTGGGAAAGTGCCGGCTTTATAAGGAATTTCAAGGATATTGCTGCACATTTTAACATCTGCAAAAGGATTCTTCCCTTGGTTGTTCAAAAAAGTGGTTTTTATATTGGGGTAGCGCTCGGCTATCTCCTGTACCAATCCGGATTCATCGTAGATATAAGAAGTATGGGACGGAGGTGTAACCGGGTAATACGGAACAAAGGTATAGGAATGAAGCACCTTATCCTTCTTTGCCAGTTCTCTTGCAGCAAGTACCCCAACACTTGAAGAGTCCAGACCGCTACTCATGGAAATCCCCACCTCGCCGGAGGTGCGCAGTGCGTCCCGGACGCAGTTGTCATAAATCTCCAGAAAATGCTCGCTGTATTTTTGGGCGGAGCGACATTTCTTCTGCGGAGCGGAGCCCGGCGTCCAATAGGTGAAGGAGGAAGTGTTTTCCTTCGTCAGAGTGAGCCGGGTGGCCGGTGTCATCAATGAAATTTCATTATACGGAGTCTCACCCGGCACTACATAGATGACGGATGGGTTTGCTAAAAGAAAATCCTTTTGATAGTTGATGTTTGGCGTCACATTTGGGAAAAGCTTTAACAGTGGTTCCGTGCGGGTGGAGAAGGCAAGAAGACCGTTTTGCTTGATATAGTACAGGCTACGGGCCGAGGTGTGGTCGGAAAACAGAGTCAGGGTATGGGTATGCCCTTCCCAGACGGCAAAGGAAAACAGACCGCGGAAATAGTTTACGCAGTCGTTCCCGAAGGTAAGATAGCTGTAGTACATCAAAGTGCCGTCCGGGGCGTCGGTCAGTTCGGTTTTGTCGTATCCGTGGGCGGATAACAGGTCAATCAGTTCTGTGCGGTTGTCCAAAAGGCAATCGGCGGTAAATAGAAGATCCTGCTCCGGATTACGGAACGGAAGTTGCTCTTGCTCGGCTTCTTTTGTGATATATTGTATGCCGCATCCGAAAAGAGCGTCTGATGCAGAGACGCTTTCGTAACGGTCGATTTTACAGCTTTTTCGATAGGTTGATTCAAACAGTTGCGCACTGTGTTCCGGCACGGAAACGTCCGGAGAAAGTGCTACAATTCCCCAAATGGCTGACATAGGCCCTCCTTTTTGTGTGGGTTACGTGGTATATGTGAGTAGTTTGGAAACGAGTTCTTTACTGCAGGCCTTATTTGCCGGTCGGGCTACAAGATAAACCGGAAGTTGGGAGGCCAGGCTCAGACCCATGACACCGTTTTCCGGTGCGTAGAGGGATTCTCCCAAGAGCGGTTTTAAAAACAAGGTATTCATGCAGGTGCGGAATTTATCCACTCCCGATAATTCGGTGATGGTAAGAACATCTGCCTGTGTGACGGTCAAAAAGACCAATCCGCGGACCGGAAGCGGTTCGGTCGGAAACTTTCCCTTATACGGAACGAGGAATTTGTCCTTTTTCTCGTCGATATAAATCAGTTCCTCCGGCGGGAGAGCAAGACGTTCTACCGCATCCCGGCACAGCTTCTGATAAGGAAAGGCAGGAGTGGAGAAAACGTTGTTGTCGTGAAAGTGTAATACGGAAATGTCGTCTGCCAGAAATGTATAGCCCCGGGATAACAATTCGCGTGTAATCGTCGATTTTCCGCTACCGCTGTTGCCGCAAATGAGAAGGGCACCCTCAGGACCCGCGACACAGGAACCGTGTATGGCAAGACGTCCTTGCTGATGGCACAGCATGGAAAGACCCCAACCCAGTAGGTATGCACCTAAAAGTAGGTCGGAGACCCCGCTTTTTCTTTCGTAGGAAATCCGGTTACCCTGTTCTGCCAGTAGATAACAATAGGAATTAGATAAATAACTCACATCCTTTGCAATGTGAGAATAATGAATTACATCTCGTTTGAGCTGTGCAGGAAAAGGAGCCTCGACTACAGTGACCTGTGGAAGTCCGGTTGCGTTTTCTGCGGAAGCGGTTTGCAACTGGGGAAATTCGATATCGGATACAAGGTACATGCCGTAAATGCGATATTGATACATAAAGCGTCCCTCCTTTTCTTTCGAACAGAATTCTTCAGTTTCATTATAGAGGCATTCCCAAGGAAAAACAATATCACAATATTACCGAATGTTTCATCTTATTGGGAAGTGGGAAAATATAGTGGACGAGCCGGCGGAATTTATGGTAAAATAGATTTATCCGGCGGATGAGACGAAGGCTGTTTTATCGGTATGGGATGAAACAATATGAACATTCGCACAATATTTTAGAAGGGAAGGTATGAGGTATGATTTATTACGTGAATCAAAATGCGGGCCGTGAGGGGAACGGTAGCAAAGAGATGCCGTTTAAGCGCATCAACGAGGCGGCAAAGGTGGCGAAGCCGGGCGACGAGGTTGTGGTAGCACCGGGTATTTACAGAGAGTATGTAGATCCGGTCAATGCAGGATTAGAAGATGCACGGATTACCTATCGCAGTGAGGTGCCGCTTGGAGCGGTGATTACCGGTGCAGAGGTTGCAACGGGTTGGAAGCACTATGAAGGAGATGTATGGGTGTATCGCGTAAATAACGGAGTGTTCGGTAATTACAACCCGTACACTACATTTGTGCGCGGTGACTGGTATTTTGCTCCGGTAGTACGCCATACCGGTGCGGTGTATTTGAACGACCGTCAGCTGTACGAGACCGTTACCTTAGAGGAGTGTATGAAGGCAGAAGTATATCAGCCGTCCTGGGAGCCGGAATGGTCTGTTTACAAGTGGTACACGGAGCAGGATGGGGATGAAACGGTAATTTACGCCAACTTCCAAGGCAAGAACCCGAACGAAGAAAAGGTAGAAATCAATGTCCGCAGAAACTGCTTTATGCCGTCTAAGACCGGTGTAAACTACATTACGGTCAGCGGTTTCAATATGAATAAGGCAGCCACCACTTGGGCACCGCCGGCGGCTTACCAGGACGGTCTCATTGGACCGCACTGGTCTAAGGGATGGATTATCGAGGATTGTGAAATCAGCAACAGTAAGTGTTGCGGTATTTCCCTCGGTAAGTATTACGACGAAGAGAACGACCACTATTTTACCAATAAATACGTAAAGAGCCCGACCCAGATGGAGCGCGACGCGGTTTGCCGCGGCCAGTACCACGGCTGGCTTAAGGAAAATATCGGCGGTCATATCGTAAGACGTTGTCACATCTATCGTTGTGAACAGACCGGTATCGTAGGCCGTATGGGATGCGTATTCAGCTTGATTGAGGATAATCATATCCACCATATCAATAACATGCAGCAGCTGGGCGGCGCGGAGATTTCCGGCATTAAGCTTCATGCGGCAATCGATGTGGTGATGCGCCGGAATCACATCCACCATTCCACCATGGGTATTTGGTGTGACTGGCAGGCACAGGGTACCCGTATTTCTCAGAACCTCCTCCATGACAACTACATGCCGGAGGGAGCAACCCGTGCGGAAGGTGCCATGATGTGCCAGGATATTTTTGTAGAGGTAAGTCATGGACCGACCCTTATCGATAATAATATTATGCTGTCCAAGGCTTCCGTTCGTTTGGCAACGGAGGGCGTGGCGCTGGTACATAACCTGATTTTAGGTGCATTTACGTCTGTCGGTGGCGGTGTGGATAGTACGGTTAACGGAAAGAATCAGCCGCGTTACACTCCGTATCACATCAGACATCGTACCGAGGTGGCCGGTTTTATGACCATTCTTCACGGTGACAACCGGTTCTACAACAATATTTTCGTACAGAACTGGCCGGTAGAAGTGCAGGAAGAAAAGGAAGACATGGGCTTCCGTATGAGAGAGAATGATGTGGTAGGCACCGAGATTTGGAACGGTTATCCGACCTATGAGGAGTGGGTATCCCACTTTGAGTTTGACAAGCCTGCGGATATGGGTAAGTTAGCTAAGTGGCACTTCGATCATCTTCCGGTTTGGTCTGTGGGAAATGCCTTCTTTAACGGCGCAAAGGCTTGGGAGCATGAGGAAAATTTCCTCCTTGATAATACCAACAAGGTATTTGTGGAACTTTGTGAAAAGGACGGCAAGTATACCTTAAAGACCAATGTATACGACTTTTTGGGCGAGTTCCGCACCGGTATGGTAACCAGCGATATTTTGGGATATGCCTTCGAGCCGGAGCAGCGTTTCGAGGATCCGGACGGAACGGCAATTACTTTTGATACCGACTATCTGGGCGAGCATCGTCCGGTGGAACCGGTTCCGGGGCCGTTTGCAAGCAAGGAGGCAGCGGCGAAAGTACTTTTCTAAATGTGAGGAGACTGAAATTGCCCCCTTTTTGAGGATGTAACCGTCAGAGGTGGAATAAATCAATTTGTTTTTGCAAGTCGCAACGCTCCGTCAATCTTCCTCTAACTGATTCTAAACGTCTCTCGGGTGTGGCCTCGAGACTTAGAATCGCTAAGAGGTGATATCGACTGCGCTAAGTACGCGACCCTTCGGGAAAAGCAAAAACTAATTGATTTATTCCACCTCCAACTTTCTCAAAGTTCTGAAAGGGGGCAATTTCTTTACGATCCTCATTTGTGTGAAAAACAATAGCTGAGTTTTTTTCGTCGATACAGTTTCTTTCGCCGTCTTTTTGGTGTATAATAAATCTGAGGGTAAGATATTACAAATTTTGCAAAGGGTTATGCGATTAAGGGGGCTTACATATGAAGAAGGACAAAATCAATCGTTTTAATTTCGAAAAGAAGCCGATTTCACCGACTTTTATTATAGGGCTGGCGAAGGGGATTATCAGTTTCCCGGATTTGCGGAAGCGGAAGGCGGTGCTTACCAAGGTGGGGATGGAAGAAATCGAGGATAAGCCCTATTTGCTTTTGGTGACCCATTCTTCTATGGTGGATTTTAATTTGATGTTAAAGGGGACGCATCCGTACAAGGCGAATAACGTGATGACGCTGGAGGGCTTTAAGACTTATACGGAGCCTTTGATGCGGTCTTTGGGTGTGCTGGGAACCCGGAAGTTCATTACGGATTTGCATCTGGTTAAGAATATGAAATATTGTGTGGATAAGCTGAAAAATATTTTTGTGCTGTTTCCGGAAGCAAGGTATTCACTGGATGGATGTACGTCCTATTTGCCGGATTCTCTCGGAAAGATGGTG
>JAZUBD010000040.1:0-2113 GCA_045638305.1 Lachnospiraceae bacterium | reverse complement strand
AAATCTTTTGCCGCCGGGGAACTGCAGAGACCGGGAGGATTATACGCAAAATTTTAAATAACAGAATCTTGCTTATGATGGTGAAGCGTAAATAAAAAAGCCGCTCCGGTTCCGGAGCGGCAGTTTTACAAGATAAACTATTTTGCGTTATTCTTTACAAAGCCGAGAATAGAAAGAATAAGACCGATAAGGCAGAGGACACCGAACGCCCAGGAAATGATACGTGCGATAAGTCCAACTACCGGAATCACGCTGAGTAAGCCTGCAACAAAACCTACGATTACCGGAGCAATGAGGAAAATTAAAAGGGAAATAACCAGATCCTTTACGGTCTTTACGGTGTTAAATTTGTTTAAAATGTTCTTTAACATGAAAGAAGCCTCCTTTTTCATAATTTGGCTTTATTATAACAGATAGAGTCGAAAAAGGAAAGTGAAAGATGAAAAACGCAAGAAATCATATGAAAATGTGAAAATCGAAGAATAGAGCAATGGTAGAATGGCGGGAGAACCGGAGTCGGGAGGAAGAACCGGAGAAGGGAGAGGTCATGAGTACAACCGTATCGAAAAAGAAAAAAGAACAGCTGCGGGAGCATGCCAAAAAGGTGCTGGAACTGCTGGTAGAGGAATATACAGCGGAGTATCGGTGTTATTTGAATCATGAGAATGCTTGGCAGCTGCTATTTGCTACCATATTGAGTGCCCAGTGTACCGATGCCAGAGTCAACATTGTAACGGCGGACTTGTTTCGGAAATATCCGAGTGTGGAGGCCTTTGCGGGAGCAGACTTATCGGAACTTGAGGAGGATATAAGACCGACGGGCTTTTATCATAACAAGGCAAAGAATATCATCGGCTGTGCCCGGATGCTTTTGGAAAAGCACGGCGGAAAAGTGCCGGATACCATAGAAGAGCTGACGGAATTGCCGGGGGTGGGACGTAAAACTGCCAATGTCATCCGGGGCAATATTTATCACCAGCCCAGCATTGTGGTGGATACCCATGTGAAGCGGATTTCGAAAAAGTTGGGCTTTACCAAGGAAGAGGACCCGGAGAAAATCGAGTTTGCACTGATGGAGATACTGCCGGAGGAGTATTGGATTTTATATAATATTCACATTATCCAACTGGGGCGCACCATATGTACCGCCCGTTCGCCGAAATGCAACGAGTGCTTTTTGAAAGAGGTGTGCCCGTCCTGTGGCGGGAAATAGCAGGAGAGAAGGAACTTGCGAAAGGAGAAGGCCATGCGGTTTACGGCAATCGATATCGAAACAACGGGACTGGGACCGGAGAAATCGAAAATCATAGAAATCGGAGCGGCAAAGTACGAGGACGGCGTACAAAAGGAAGTATTTTCCACCCTTGTGAATCCGCAGACCGCGGGGATCCCGGAGCGGATTACGGAATTGACCGGAATTACGGATGAGATGGTAAAGGATGCGCCGCAAGAGGCAGAGGCCATGCGGTCCTTGCTTCGTTTTCTGGAAGGGGAAGAAGTTCTGCTGGGGCACAATATTCCCTTTGATTTCAGCTTTTTGAAGGTGGCGGCGGGACGTCTCGGTATGGATTTCTCTTTCCGGGGGCTGGATACGCTGGTCATTGCAAGATTGTGTCACCCGGAGCTTTCCAGTAAGACCCTGGCGGCCATGTGCGAGGCCTATGGGATTACCAACGAGCATGCCCACCGGGCCTATGAGGATGCCTGTACGGCGGCACAGCTTTATTTTTTGATGGAGGAGCGGTTCGGTAAGAGTCACGGAGAATGGTTTTTGCCGAAAGAGCTTTATTATAAGCCGAAAAAAACAGAACCGGTGACAAAACGCCAGATCAGTTACTTGCAGGGACTGATTGCAATGCACGGTCTGGATTTGACACCGGATTATACGACATTAACCAAAAGCGAAGCGTCAAGATTGATTGATAATTTGCTGGTAAAATACGGAAGAAGCGTTTAGGCGCTTCTTCTTTTTGTTACGGGGTCTGGAGTAACTGTTCCAAATCCCGCAAAATGGAAGGCTTCATTAAGGTGGTAAGCTCTTCTGCGCAAGCCTTTAACTCTTCGATTTTCCCTAATTCACCCCGGGACTTGTAAAGCCTTGCAAGAACGGCAT
>JAZUBD010000039.1:0-5851 GCA_045638305.1 Lachnospiraceae bacterium | reverse complement strand
CCCGTCTACCGCATGTATGGTACAGAAGCTTCTGGGCGCAACATGCCCTGCACTGGAAATCAACGCAGCCTGCTCCGCATTCCTTTTCTTATTGGAAACGGCTGCCGGTCTTTTTGCCAGAAAGAAAGCAAACAAGATTCTGGTCATCGGTGCAGAGCGTTTAAGCGGCATTATGGACTGGAGTGATCGCGGTACCTGCATTATTTTCGGCGACGGTGCCGGAGCTGCTGTACTTAGTAACGATGAGGACGGGTATCTGGATTCCGTTGTGACCGTACAGGGCAACGATGAAGTCATTACGATTCCGACCAATGTAGGTTGCTCTCCGTTCTTTACCAAAGAGAACGATACCCCATACATTCACATGATGGGCCAGGAAACCTTCAAGTATGCCGTAAGTTCCATTTGCAATGATGTGAATACCCTGCTTGTGCAGAACAATCTGACCTTAGATGATATCAAGTACATTGTGCCGCATCAGGCCAACAAACGTATCATTGATTTTGCCGCAAAGCGTCTTAAGACCGCAGAGGATAAGTTCTACATGAACATCGAACGTTACGGCAACACCTCCAGCGCAAGCATTCCGATTGCATTGGACGAGATGAATCGTACCGGCAAACTGGAACAAGGCGACTACATAATTCTTACCGCATTTGGCGGAGGCCTGGCAAACGCAGCCTGCCTGATTCGCTGGTAAGCCCCTGCTTGCAATAACGCAGGCATCGCATGCCGCAGCCGGTGTGCAACAAAAAACGGTAACATGCCTACGAACACTTCGTTCCGACGGCTTGTACATAAAAATATTTTTTCTAAAAAAGGAGAACGAAACTATGTTAGACCAGATCAAAGAACTTTTAGCAAACAGCCTCTCTATCGATGCAGATTCCATTACCGAAGCAAGCAGCTTCTCTGAGGACCTTGGTATCGACTCTCTCGATATCGTTGAGTTACTTATGAGCGTGGAAGAAGAGTTCGGCGTTTCCATCGAGCCGGATCCGTCCATCGCTACCGTAGGCGACCTTATCGCAAAGATCGAGGAGCTTAGAGCCTAAGAATAACACGAACGAGGTATAGTATGATTCAATCGAAACTCTGTGATTTATTAGGAATTACCTACCCGGTTTTTCAGGGTGGCATGGCGTGGATTGCAGACGGCAAATTGGCCGCTGCCGTATCCAACGCAGGCGGCCTGGGTATTATTTCCGCAATGAATGCCGATGCAAATTATCTTCGGGAGCAAATTAAAATTGCCCGGGAATTAACCGACAAGCCGTTTGGTGTAAATATCATGTTAATGAGTCCGCACGTTGCGGAAGTGGCACAGCTTGTGGCAGAAGAAAAGGTCCCGGTGGTTACTACCGGTGCAGGCAGCCCGGCTGCCTACATGGACGCTTGGAATGCCGCAGGGATTAAAGTAATCCCGGTCATCGCTTCCGTTGCCATGGCCAAGAAAATGGAACAGTGCGGTGCTACCGCAGTTGTTGCGGAAGGTCAGGAATCCGGCGGACATATCGGCGAGTTAACGACTATGGCTTTGGTTCCGCAGGTTTGCAGCGCAGTTTCCATTCCGGTTCTTGCCGCCGGCGGTATTGCAGACGGCCGCGGTATGGCAGCTTCCTTCTGTCTCGGCGCATGCGGAGTACAGTTAGGTACCCGTTTCCTCGTAGCAAAGGAATGCTCCGTACATCAGAACTACAAGGACATGGTATTAAAGGCAAATGATACTTCCACCATTACCACCGGCAGACGCTTCGGCGGAAACACCTGCCGTTGCATCAAAAACCCGTTCAGCCGTGGTTTTTCTAAAATCGAATACGCTCCGGAGACTACCGCAGAGATGGTAGCAGAGTTAGGTGTAGGCGGACTTCGTAAGGCGGCCGTGGAAGGTGATACCAAGGAAGGCTGTTTCTTAGCCGGTCAGATTTCCGGTATGGTAAACAAGGAGCAGACCGCCGCAGAAATCGTAACAGAGCTCGTAACCGAATGCGAAGCTCTTTTGAAAGGAGTTAACGCATGGGTAAAATAGCATTTTTATTTTCCGGCCAGGGTGCTCAGCACCCTGGTATGGGAAAAAATTTATACGAAAACTTTAGTGAAGTAGCCAATCTCTTTGATAAAGCAGAGAATCTTCGCCCGGGCACCCTTGCCCAGATGTTTGAGGGAGACGAAGCAACCTTACGTGATACCGCAAACACCCAGCCGTGTCTCTACCTTGCGGATTTGGCTGCCGCATTGGCAGTAAAGAGTGCCGGCATTGTGCCTGACATGGTAGCCGGCTTTTCTTTGGGAGAGATTCCGGCCTTAGCTTTTGCGGGAGCATACGCTCCGGAAACCGGCTTTGAAATTGCCTGCGCAAGAGGTCGTCATATGGCAAAAGCCGCGGCAGAGTCGCCGGCAGGCATGGCAGCCGTTGTAAAGCTGCCGAACGAAACCGTAGAGGAGCTTGCCTCCCACTACGAGCATATATATCCGGTAAATTACAACTGCACCGGACAGTTGGTATGTGCGGGAAGTACCGAGGAACTTCCGCAGTTTTATGAAGAAGTAAAGGCTGCAGGCGGTCGTGCCCTGCCTCTTAAGGTAGGCGGCGGATTCCATTCCCCGTTTATGACCCCGGCTGTTACAGCGTTTGAAAAGAATTTGGCAGGCTTTGATATTCAGACCCCGTCTCTTCCGATTTACGCAAACCTGACCGCTGCTCCTTACGGCGATAACGTAAGAGAGACTATGTGTGCACAGGTCAACCACCCTGTACTTTGGGAAAAGATTATTCTTTCCATGGCAGAACAGGGTGTCACCACTTTTATTGAAACCGGTGTCGGCAACACCTTACAGAAGCTTGTGGAAAAGATTGTTCCGGATGCCAAGGCTTATGCCGTAGAAACCAAAGAACAGTTAGACAACGTTCTTGCCGAGCTGGGTAAATAGGGAAAGGAAACTAACATGGAAAATAATTTATCATTAAAAAATAAAGTTGCCGTCGTTACCGGCGGTTCTCGCGGCATCGGCCGTGCGGTTTGCGAAGCATTTTGCAAAAACGGCGCCGATGTAGCATTCTTGGACGCAGGCAGCCCTGAGGTTGCGGAAGAAACCGCCGCTTACCTCAGTCAATTCGGTACCAAAGTAAAGGCATATCAGTGCGATATTTCCGATTTCGATAAAACCACGGAAGTATTCAAGGAAATCTTTGCCGAGTTCGGCACCGTGGATATTTTAGTAAACAACGCGGGTATTACCCGGGATAAGCTACTTCTTTCCATGAAGCCGGAAGAGTTCACTTCCGTCATCGACATTAATCTGGTAGGCGCTTATAACACCGTAAAGCAGGTATATCCGGTGATGTTAAAGAAGCGCGCCGGAAAGATTATCAACGTCAGCTCCGTTGCCGGCGTGATGGGTAACCCGGGACAGACCAATTACGCTGCGTCAAAGGCCGGCTTAATCGGTTTTACCAAGTCCATCGCAAAGGAACTGGGCAGCCGCGGTATTTGCTGTAACGCAATCGCTCCGGGCTTTGTAAGAACCCCGATGACCACTGCTTTTGCAGACAAGGACGAGTTCGTAAACGCCATCCCGATGAAGCGTTTCGCAGAGCCGGAGGAAATCGCAAATTTGATATTATTCCTGTCTTCTGACATGGCAAATTATATTACCGGAGAGGTCATCCGCATCGACGGCGGCATGGCAATGTAGGAGGAAAAACGTATGAGAAGAGTTGTAGTCACCGGTCTCGGCGCAGTGACCCCGATCGGAAATAATATGAACGAATATTGGAACGGCCTGGTAAACGGTGTAAACGGTATCGCACCGATTACTCGCTTTGACACCACAGACTTTAAGAGCACCCTGGCAGCGGAAGTAAAGAACTTTGATCCGTCCGCAGTACTGGATAAGGGTACCATCCGTAAGGCTGACCTTTACACCCAGTATGCTCTTGTATCCGCTGATGAGGCTATGCAGGACTCCGGTCTTGCCGGTAACATTGCAGAGGATGAGCTGGGCGTATACTTCGGTTCCGGCGTAGGCGGTATCGAAACCACCTTAGAAAACCACGAAGGTATCCTTGCGGGAGGTCCGAAGAAGGTGTCCCCGCAGTTTGTTCCGAAGATGATTATTAACATTGCGGCAGGTCAGATTGCCATCCGCTTTCATGCTCACGGCAACGCCATGTGTATGTCCACCGCTTGTGCAACGGGTACCACAGCTATCGGCGAAGCATACCGTGCCATCAAGGACGGATATTTGACCGCGGCCATCTGCGGAGGTTCCGAATCTTCCGTAAACCCGCTTTGCGTAGCCGGCTTTATTAACTGTATGGCTCTGTCCCAGGCAACAGACCCGAACGAGGCTTCTCTTCCGTTCGATTCCCGCCGTGCAGGCTTCGTATTAGGCGAAGGTGCAGCCACCCTCATCTTAGAGGAGTATGAACACGCCGTTGCCCGCGGTGCAAAGATTTACGCAGAAATCTGCGGCTACGGTGCTACCTGTGACGCACACCACGTAACCGCTCCGGATCCGGAGGCTACCTATACCGCAAAGGCCATCGAAAAGGCGCTTGCAGGTGTGGAGTATTCCACCGATTCCTTATACATCAACGCACACGGTACCGGTACTGCATTAAACGATGCCACCGAGACCAAGGCATTCAAGCTTGCTTTCGGCGAAGAAGGTGCAAAGAACGTAAAAATCAGTTCCACCAAGTCCATGACCGGCCATATGCTCGGTGCGGCAGGCGCTGCGGAAGCCATTGCCTGTGTGAAGGCTCTGGAAACCGGTATCTTACCGCCGACCATCAATCTGACCAGCCCGGACCCGGCGCTTGACTTAGACTATGTTCCGTGTAAGGCACAGAATGTACAGGTTGATACCGCAATCTCCACTTCTTTGGGCTTTGGCGGTCATAATGCCTGCATCGCATTCCGTCGCGTAAAATAATTGAGGTGATAATATGAACAAAGAACAATTGATGAACATCCTTCCGCACCGTGACCATATGCTTCTTGTAGATGAAGCTGAGGTAAGAGACGGTGTGGCATACGGAAAGAAAACCATTACCGGCGATGAATTCTTTTTAAAGGGACATTTCCCGGGGAATCCGATTGTACCGGGTGTCATTTTATGTGAAATCTTAGGTCAGTCTACCTGCGTCCTGTTTCAGGATATGGCTCAGGGTAAGGAAATCACCACCCTGTTCACCGGTCTTGACAAGGTACGCTTTAAGAATCCGGTAAAGCCGGGAGATACCTTTGAAACCGAGTGCTCCATCATTAAGAGCAAGGCCCCGTTTTATTGGGCAAAGGGTGTGGGCAAGGTAAACGGAAAGCTGTGTGTTTCCGCAGAGTTCTCCTTTGCCATCCTGCCGAAAGAGGAGGCATAACTATGATATTTGATAAGTGGATTGCGGCATTCACCCACGAGAAACTGACCTGTGGTGCCTGCAAAAAAGAATTTTCCGTAAAGGAGCTTCGTAAGGCCCTTTACATCTGCCCGGAATGCGGCAAGTACATGCGTATCGGCGGCAGAGAACGTATTAATCAGGTGGTAGACAAAAAGAGTTTTGAAGAATTCGCTACCGGCCTTTCCAGTGTAGATTTTCTGGAGTTCCCGGGCTATGCCGATAAGCTTACCAAAGCAATCGACTCTACCGGAGAAGACGACGCTGTTATTTGCGGCCACGCAACCATCGGCGGCCATCCGTGCGCAATCTTCGTTATGGACGCTCGATTTATGATGGCAAGTATGGGCTCCGTGGTAGGGGAAAAGATTACCCGTACCTTTGAATACGCCACCAAGCATCATATTCCGGTCATCGGCTTCACCGCCTCCGGCGGTGCAAGAATGCAGGAGG
>JAZUBD010000038.1:0-4329 GCA_045638305.1 Lachnospiraceae bacterium | reverse complement strand
TTACGACGTTCATACCGGAAATTACATCCTGCAGGGCGCTATGTACATCATCGGACTTTTTACCCTGTAAACGGAAGCGACGATGGATATTCTTTCTCCACAGCATGGAAACCACAGCCGCAATCGGAACGAAAATAAAGGAGATCAATGCCAGCTTCCAATTGAGTACAAGCATGTAAATCACAACCGCCACGAACATGATAACAACCGTAAACATGTTACAGAATACATGCTCCATAAACATACGGATTCTGCCCGTATCGTGCATAATACGGTTCATCAGTGCACCCGGACGTTTCTCATGAATGTAGGACAGGGACAGCATCTGAATCTTATTGTATAACTTGGAACGTAAATGTCTTCCGATGGTGGAACCAAGCTTCGCACAACCGTAGCTCTTTCCGATATCCACAAGTGCAATTCCGATACCGACTAGGAACATGGCAAAGAGCACCAGCACAGCCACAGAAAACTTCTTTTCTCCACTGTACAGGATATCGTCCACCAGATACTTCTGCAGCTCCGGAGAAAACAAACCGATAATGGCACGGGTTACCATAAGCGTAATAATCGGAATCAACTGCTTTTTGTAGGAACCTAAAAGCTGCACAATCTGGAAAAAGACGCCTCTGCCTTTCTTGTTACAATACGGGCACTCTTTGGTTCCCGGCAATGCTCTTCCGCAGACAAAACAACTCTTTTCATTCTCCTCGCTCTCCGCACGTTCCGTGCTTCCGGAAAGTAAAAGAGCAATGCCTCTTGCCACGTAAGCATAACGGGCCAGATGCTTGGAAGAATAACGAACTATCAGATAATCCTGTCCGTCCTTTACCGCATATAACACACCACAGTTAATCCGCGGCTCGGCCTTTACCGCATCGTAAGCGGAAAGGTCATATTCTTTTTCCTTCACAGCATTCTGCAATAATACCAGACGCTTGTTCGTCACAACCGTAAAGGCATTTTTTACATACTTACCGGAAAGGTCACAATCATACGGAACCGCATACAGTATCTCCTCTCCCGCTGTAAGGGAAAGAGCCGCGAGCTCCTGCTGATTTAATTCAAACTTTAATATCATATGGATTTCCTCTCTCGACGTCATGCGGCACACGTCTGCGTTCCGCACGAAAACCACACCTTACAGGAACAAGTCTAACTTCTTCTGCTCCTTAATCGTAAGCTTCGATACATCCGGAATCTCAAACCGGTTCTCATCAATATCCGAAATAATAATTCTCGTATCGGACAAATGCACCACCGCATTACCGCCCATACGAATGACAAATCGGCAATGACCTCGGTCGGTCTCCACATCAAAGTATGCAAAACCGTACTGGTCCTTAATCTGATAAATCTTTGTAATAATCGGTGTAAAATAACGGAGTGCCAACTGCTCTGTCAGCATCTCGCCTACCTCCTTCGGGAAGGTCTCCATACTCTCGATGACACCGATTTCCTTGGAGGTCTCCTCTGCGGTACGAATAGAAATGTACTTGCCCGGCTCGGAAAACGGAAACATCCGCACCACCTGCACGCGGGAGTATTCCTCTCCCTCTACCTTAAGGCTGACAAAGCCGCCCTCGGTACGGGAAAAGGTCGCCGTCTCCGGGGTCAGATAACGGAGGCGTAACATTGCTTCCGTTTCCTGCTCCATCTGCTCCAAACTAAATTCTTCTTCAAAATGATCTCTCACAATAGCCTCCTATTCCAGACCCTTCAGTGCCAGTGCCTTCGTCTGCAATTCCATCAATTTGTAGTAGGTACCGCGAAGCTCGGTAAGCTCCTCCTGGGTCCCCTCCTCCGTAATCCGTCCGTGGTCCAGTACAATCAACCGGTCCGCATCACGTAAGGTAGACAAACGATGGGCAATGGAAAGCGTGGTACGGTTCTTTACCAGATACTGCATGGACGTTTGAATCGCCTTCTCCGTCTCCGTATCCACAGATGCCGTAGCCTCATCTAAAATCAAGATCTTCGGATTTGCCAAAATCGCCCGGGCAATGGAAATACGCTGTCTCTCACCGCCGGAAAGCTGGCGTCCCGAGGAACCGATGACCGTGTCGTAACCGTCCGGCATGCGCAAGATAAACTCGTGGGCACTTGCCAGCACCGCCGCTTTGATAATCTCTTCCTTGGTTGCGGTCGGATTCGCATAAGCGATATTCTGCTCTACCGTTCCCATGAAAATGTAGGTCTCCTGAGATACCATAGCTACATTACGTCGTAAATCATAAAACGCCATATCCCGTACATTGACACCGTCGATGAGAATCTGTCCTTCCTGCGGGTCGTACATACGAGAAATTAAGTTTACAAGGGTGGTCTTTCCCGCACCGGAACGACCTACGATACCGAGCATCTCACCCGGCTTAATATGTAAGGTAATATCCTTTAAAATCGGTTTACTGAGCTCATACCCAAAGGTCACATGATCCAGTACAATCTCACCCTCCGGCTCCGTCAGACGCACCGCCTGCTCCTTTTCAATCACTTCCGGAATGGAGTCCAGAATTTCGAACATACGCTGTGCACTGTTCATACTGTCGGACCAGTTATTAAAGAAGCGGGAAAAGAAATCCATCGGACCGGACAACTGACCTACATATCCCGTAAAGGTAAGTAACATACCCACTTCGAAATGGTCCGTTGCCATAACAAACCAAACGCCCAACGCCCAAACAATCAGGTTAATCAACTCTCTCACACCGGAGAAAACAATCGTAAACTTATTGTTGTAACGAACGATATCCACTTCCGCCTCGGAAAGCTTTTTATTTCCTTTTTCAAAACGGGAAATCTCGTTCTCCTGCTGACCGAAAGCCTTTACCACGCGGGCACCGGTCAGGTTGTCGTTTACGTTACTGTTGACGGTACGCTCTTTCCTGTGACGGCGTCCGTACAAGCCCCAAAGCTTCGGACGGAGCTTCATACTGATTAAAACCGTAATCGGCATTAACACCACAGCCACGATGGCCAGCTGCCAACGCATGGAAAACATCACCGTTAAGGTGGCAATAATCGTAAACCCATGCACAAACGCGTACGGCAGTACATCAACGAAAAATCCGGTTACACGATCCGCGTCGCTTAACACACGGGTCATCAAGCTACCGGTCTGTCTGCTCTTAAAGAACTGAATGGACAGCTTTCCCATCTGATGGAATACGTCCTTTTTCATATCTCTTACGACACTTACCACAACCTTTGCGGTAATCACGCCGTGGATAATCTGGAAAATCTGCAGCACCAGTCTGGTTAAGAACATTACTACCACAAGAAGGGTAAGCGCCGTGAATATCTCCACCTTCTCCAGACCAAGTGGTGCGAGGAACGTAAGATTCTTCCGCAGCACATAGTCGTACAACACCGTTCCGCTCAAATACGGCCAAATCAGGTTAAGCAGTGCCGTAATTACAATGCTGAGGAATAACAAAACAACAGCGCCGGTATACGGTTTAAAGTAGGAAAAAGTACGCACAAACACGGACTTACGGTCCATACATTTCGGACAAATCTTTCGGTTCATGTCCGGATACATGGTTCCGCACTTCGGACAGAATTCCTCTTCCTCCGGCTTCTCGTGCTCGTGTGCATCTTCCGGACTTTCCTTGTCCAAGGTCTCCAGACGACGTACCAGCTCATATGCATGTTTCATACACAAATTTGAAAATGCGGCAAGAATACGCTCGGTGTCCTTTACCTTTGCGGTAAGGACGGCGCATGCCACCTGACGTTCAATCCGTATCTCCGTAAGCTCTTCTACGGAATATACCGCAAGACGATACTCTCTTGCTTCCATCGGCTCATCCGATACCGGATATCCCTTAAAGATATGCACTTCCGACATGACTGCCGGAGAAGAGGCAATTGCCAGCTTCTCCTTGGTCAGTACCAGATACCCGTCCGCATACTCGCAGGCGGTATTCATATCGGTGCGTGCACCTAATAAAATTTGACTTTTTTCGATTCCCTGCCGGTTAAGCAAATCCCAGACCTGCTCCGGCATGTTCGGTATACGCATAATGTTCTCCTTCTATCAATGAAACGACCTTCGTTTCAATTACAACAAGTCACTTCCCCGGACTTCCTTCGGAGGACAGCTTTTACACCTTTAAGAAATGATTCGATTATTCTTCTTCCTTTGTTGCGGTAATGGCAAGCGCAAGCTCTACAAGCTGCTTGTCGTCTACCACATTCGGAGCATCCGTCATAAGACAGGAAGCGTCCTTTACCTTCGGGAATGCAATAACGTCACGGATGGAATCTTCTCCCGCCATGAGCATCACAAGACGGTCAAGACCGTATGCAAGACCTGCATGCGGCGGA
>JAZUBD010000037.1:0-1887 GCA_045638305.1 Lachnospiraceae bacterium | reverse complement strand
AACACTTCCCTGGGAATAATAGGCATGAAGTCGAAGTATGGACTTCCCTTTTACGGTAAACTCTCCCTTTACCCCCTCGCAAAAGACCGAAAATTTATTGTCGCCCTTTTTCGTAACCGTATAAGAAGACAACACGTAATCCTTCAATTTCACATAACTTCCGTCGGAATACAGTCCCATAACGGTCAGTTTTTCCAAATCAATAGAGTGTCCTACCAACACGGTGTCTCCGGTATAAACCGCCGTAATCGCCGACAACTCCTTTTCTGCCGCATGAGCCCTTCCGACCGGAACCGCCCACAACAGCACTGTAACTATAAACAAGAGCACCCCAATGCCCATATATGTTCTTTTCTTATTTCCCATGCCGCACCTCCTATAGGACATACTATCCCATATAATATATCGGCCGGAAAATCCGGAAACTTAACTTTTTCGTAAAAAACACGGAGTGGGGCTGCGCAAATAACGAAATGCGTAGCGGCATCGGGCGTGGCGAACTCTTGCGTAGTCCTGTAGTTGAACAAAAGCCGGTCCTTAAGGTTTTCTTTTACAATCCCGGAAAGATAACCGATGTCCTGCACATTATTCTCTTTGAACTTTACGTAGGATAGTAGACTTTCTTATTACTTCGACAGCTGTCAGCAACGCCCGGACAGGAGGTCCGGGCGAGCCCGCCATAAGGCACGGATGCCGCATCAGGGCGGTTGCGTTCCTTTTAGGCCACCACTTCCGAAGTAATTAGAAAGCCTCTATCCGAAGTACGAGAAAAGAGGATAAAGTGCAGGACACCGGTTTATTCCTATCTTCCAAAAAGGAAACCTTAAGGACCGGCTTATTTTCATTCCTCGACAAGCAAGAGTGGGGCTGCGCATTCGTATCTGCGACAGCCCCACCTATCTATGCTCAAGCAGTCGGCAAACCTTGTACCTTACCATGCTCGCGCAACATATTTCCAGTAAAACATACCGACTGCATATTTTCCCTTTGAAATATGTACCGCCACAGGTTCACTTCCCCGCCCGTGGGAGCAGCCCCATTGCTGCTCCCCGTATATCTCAATCTATGATACCCTGCTTGGATTTGTTCCTATCAAATTACTCCTCTCGCAAAAATAACATCGGATTTACGGCTTCTCCTTTATGAAGCACCTTTACATAGACTCCGGTTCCGTCCTCCGCATAATATCTGGTCGGTGCCGCAACCGTTGCAAATACCGTACCCTCATCCACAAAATCACCTTCCTTTACCGTCACATCGGAAAGCATACCGTATACAATTTCATGGTCTTCGGATACACGCATGGTCACGGTAGTTCCGGTCTTAAGCTCCTCCGATACCGCTGTTACAATGCCGTCTGCTGCCGCTGCCACATGGGTTCCCTGTTCACTTGCCAGATAAACATAATCACTGGTACGGTAGGAATCCAAGGTCTTATGATAAATCGCATGATCCGGGCTGAAGGAAATCAAAGCCTCCCCGATTACCGGCCAAAGCATTCCCGTCTCCGCGGAAAAATTTAACCCCTTAATCACACCGTCCGGATTCAACACAGCAGCATCCTCCGGCGCATCCGTCTCCGCAATCTGTGTAGCATCCGCAGTCTGCACCGGTGGCTTTTGCTGCTCCGGCTGTGTCTGTTCCTTTGTTGCATCCTGCTTCAGTGCAGTTGTCGGCACAGGAGTTACCTGCTTTGCCACATCCTGCTTTCCGCTATCTGCCTGTCTTTGCACACCCGGCGTCGGGGTAGCATTCAAGTCGATATTTTTCGGTGTTTTCCCATCCTTCGGATTCATCATTCCTATCGCTAACGCCACCAGCGCAATCAAAGTTACCGCGCCGAACGTAGCCACCAGTTGTATTCCGCTTCTTTTCGTCTGACCTTCC
>JAZUBD010000036.1:0-12952 GCA_045638305.1 Lachnospiraceae bacterium | reverse complement strand
AATTAACAGTATATGAGAGAGTTTCCTCATGGTCTGTTAGTACAGGAGGGATGTGTCATGGCGCTTTATAAAGTGGAAATTTGCGGTGTGAATACGGCGAAACTGCCGCTTTTAAGTAATGAAGAAAAGGAAACACTGTTTTTGAAAATAAAGCAAGGAGATAAATCGGCAAGAGAACAATATATCAAAGGGAATTTGCGATTGGTGCTCAGTATTATCCAGCGATTTTCGGGTAATAACGAAAATGTGGACGATTTATTCCAAATCGGGTGTATCGGTCTGATGAAGGCCATCGATAATTTTGATATTGCTCAGGGAGTGAAATTTTCCACCTATGCAGTACCGATGATTATCGGAGAAATCAGACGATATCTCAGGGATAACAATACCATCCGGGTCAGCCGTTCCCTGCGGGATGCGGCATATAAAGCGATTTATGCAAAGGAGCAGTTGACTAAGGAGCTAAACAGAGACCCGTCCATTGCAGAAATATCGGAACGTACGGGTCTGACACCGGAGGAAATCAACGAAGCCTTTGATGCGATTCAGACGCCGGTCTCTTTATATGAGCCTGTATACAAGGATGGAGGGGATGCCCTATATATCATGGATCAGGTGTGCGATAAAAAAAGCGGCGAGGAGGTCTGGATAGAAGAAATTTCCTTAAAAGATGCCATGGGGAGATTGCCGGTGCGGGAACAAATGATTATCGACATGCGCTTTTTTCAGGGGAAAACCCAGATGGAGGTGGCAGAGGAAATCCACATTTCACAAGCCCAGGTATCGCGGTTGGAGAAGAACGCATTAAAAGGAATGAAAACCTATTTGTCCGACCGGAAAAAGTAAAAAGGGAAAAGTGTCGTATCTTGTTAAGATTTCTTTGCGTTTACTTGACAGTCTAAGAACAAAGTGCTAATATGAGTTGGGTTTTATCCTTTGACGGGTGGGAAAAGAATCCGAGAGGTGAGTACTATGATAGTTGTATTGTTTGCACTTTGGTTGATATTTAACGGAAAAGTAACCTTAGAACTTGTTTTATTCGGTATTGTATTATCGGTAGCAGTGTATTTATTCTGCTGGAAATTTTTAGAATATAGCCCGAAACGTGAGCTGCTTGCTCTGCGACTTTTGCCGCAGGGCATCGGCTACTTTTTTGTGCTTGTTTGGGAAGTAATAAAAGCAAATTGTACGGCAATCAGTCTGATTGTTTCCCCGAAATATGAAGTGGAACCGCTGCTTGTGACGTTTCGTACGGAGCTGAAGACGGATTTGGCACGGACGGTACTTGCCAACTCCATTACTCTGACACCGGGTACCATTACGGTGGAACTCACGGACGACGAATTTAAGGTGCATTGTCTGGATAAGGAAATGGCGGAAGGAATCGAAAGTTCCGTGTTTGTACGTCTGCTTAAAAAGATGGAACAGACGGCAGGAAAGTAAGGAGGCATACATATGGAAACGGCATATTCGGTGTTATATATCAGTGCAATGATCGGATTTGCACTATGTATTTTTTGTTGTTTGATTCGTGCCATTAAGGGACCGAGAACTATGGACCGTATTTTGGCAATTAATATGATCGGTACCTTGTCGATTATTATTATTGCGATTATGTCTCTTTATTTGGAAGAGAGCTTTTTGTTAGACATTGATTTGATTTATGCGATGTTAAGTTTCCTTGCGGTAGTAGTGCTGACCAAAGTGTATATGGGAGTACATCGTCATGAGGAAATCAGAGCACAGAGAAGAGCGGAACGAAAGCAGAAGGAGGAGACAAAGTAATGGAATGGATACTTTTTTGCGTGATTGCATTGTTTTTGGCGGCGTCTCTCGGAATGGCGGTTATTTCCGTGGCGGGTGTATTTAAGTTTAAATTTATATTGAACCGGATGCATGCGGCAGCTATTATTGACTCTTTTGCACTTTTACTTGCAATGGTAGGAGTGGCTGTGGCATACGGTTTTTCCTTTGCGACGGTAAAGGTGGTCTTAATCGTTCTGTTAGTCTGGGTGGCAAGCCCGGTTTCCGGACATCTGATTGCACGTCTGGAGGTGACGACGGACAAGCATTTGTCCGAGGAATGTGAGGTGCGTGAATAATGGAAATTTTAGAGATGATTTTGTTATCCTTTTTGGTTGTGTGCGCGGTTTCCGTGGCACTTTCCAAGAATTTGCTGACCTCCATTGTTATCTTTATGGCCTATAGTGTCATTATGTCCATTATCTGGATGATTTTAGAGTCTCCGGACCTGGCGATTACGGAGGCTGCGGTAGGTGCAGGTGTTACCAGTGTATTGTTTTATATTACATTAAAGAAGATTCATGCAATGAAGGGAGAAGAAGACGATGAAGCCGAGGAGTGATTATGAGCTTTCGTTATGGCGCCGTCTTGTACGCTTCGTTGAC
Source organism: Lachnospiraceae bacterium (assembly GCA_045638305.1). Classification (GTDB taxonomy): domain Bacteria; phylum Bacillota; class Clostridia; order Lachnospirales; family Lachnospiraceae; genus SIG307. The sequence goes on along the minus strand of JAZUBD010000036.1, from coordinate 10,544 downwards.
GGTGAAACATTGGCGGATGTAGAGCGTCGTGCGGAAGAAAACAGAGAAAGCGATGCCTTGAGTCAGAAGAAGGTTGATGTAGAGGCGGAAACACTGTTTGAACAGCAGGAAAAAGAAGACAGAGAGGACCGTAAGCGTCGTCTGGAGATGGAACATCAAAAGGAAGCGGAAGAATTGCTTGAAAAGTATAAAAATTGGCCGAAGGAACACGGTGTCAAGATTTTCGGTCGTTTGTATGCAATCATGGCAGTGTTGCTTTGCGCTGTTATTATTACGACCTTGCTGGTAACCGTTTCTTATTTGCCGGAATACGGCAGTCCGGATAATCCGAATAATAACGAAGTGGTAGAAAAGTATAATAAAGAAGGATTGCAGGATACCGGAGCGGTGAATAATGTGGCAGGTATGATTTTGGATTATCGTGCGTTTGATACATTGGGTGAATCTCATGTGTTATTTGTAGCCGCAGTTTGTGTGATGATTTTGCTTCGTCTGGAGTTGACAAAGGACGGAAAGCCGACGGATACAAAGCGGGCGGAAGAAGAAAACGACCGTTTATACGAACCGAAGAACGATAAGATATTGCAGTTGTCCGCGAAGATTCTGGTGCCGGTAATTATTATGTATGGCATCTATGTGATTTTAAACGGTCATCTGTCGCCGGGCGGTGGATTTTCAGGCGGTGCCATTATCGGTGCGGGATTGATTTTATATGTGAATGCCTTCGGCTTTGAAAAGGCAAAACGTATTATGAACCGGAAGAACTATGCGGTGATTTCCGTGGTTCCGCTGTTGTTCTATGCACTTGCGAAAGGGTATTCCTTCTTTACGGGAGCAAACCACCTGGAGAGCGGAATTCCGAAGGGGACACCGGGAAATATTCTTTCTGCGGGACTTATTTTACCGTTGAATATATGTGTAGGTATTGTGGTTGCCTGCACCATGTATCATTTCTATACGTTGTTCCGTAAGGGAGGAATGTAAGATGTTGGGAAATTTATTTGCGAATTATTATGAAGCGGTATCTATGATTTTGTTCGGTATCGGTTTCACGACGTTGTTGTTAAACCGTAACATGATTAAGAAGATACTGGGCCTTAATATTATGGATACGGCAATCTATTTGTTTTTGGCGGCAAAAGGCTACATATTCGGGAGAAAGGTACCGATTGTATCGGGAACCGTTCCAGAACCGGAAAAATATATCAATCCGATTCCGACCGGACTTGTACTTACCGGTATTGTAGTGTCGGTCAGTGTTACGGCAGTGATGTTATCGCTGACCATTCGTTTGTACAGAAGATATCGGACGCTTGACATCGATGAGATTACGCGTTTGGTAAAGGAGGAGAAATAATGGATTTTGTATGTAATTTTCCGTTTTTTTGCATCGTGTTGTGTCTGGCAACCGGTGTAATCTCTTCCGTATTAAAACCGAAGGTGGCAAAGGTTGTGTCGGTTACTCTTGTTTCGATTTGTCTCGTATGCTCGTTTTGCGTACTCTTATATACAGTCGAAACCCAGGAAGCATTTACTTATATGATGGGACATTTTCCTGCTCCTTTCGGAAATGAAATCCGGGCGGGGGTACTGGAAGGTGTGATGGCTACCTTTTTCTCTGTGATTATGCTGCTTGCGATTCTCGGAGGAGAGAAATATATAAAAATTGATGTGGAAGAGCCGAAGCAGAATCTTGTATTTGTATTAATTAACCTGCTTCTTAGTTCTTTGCTTGCCCTGGTATATACCAATGACTTGTTTACCGCGTATGTATTTGTGGAGATTAATACTATTGCGGCAGGCGGTTTGATTATGATTCGCAGCAACGGACATTGTGTGCTTGCTTCAATGAAGTATATGATTATGAGTTTGCTGGGCTCCGGTTTACTGTTAATCGGTATTACATTGCAGTATGACCTGACAGGGCATCTGTTGATGAGTAATATTAAGGATTCAATCGCGGTATTGGCGGCAAACGGAGAGTATACGGTACCCCTTACGGTAATTATCGGTTTGATGAGTGTCGGTATTGCCATAAAGAGTGCATTGTTTCCGTTTCATGCATGGCTTGCGGATGCTTACGGTTATTCTACAGCATCCTCTGCGGCAATTTTATCCAGCTTGGTATCAAAGGCATATATTTTTCTTTTGATTAAGATTATGTACCGTGTCATCGGAACGGAAGTGTTCTGGGACAGCAAGATTACAAACGTATTCTTTGTACTTGGTGTGGCCGGTATGTTGTTCGGTTCTTTCAGTGCAATCAAAGAGCATGATATGCGTCGTATGATTGCATTTTCGTCTGTGGCCCAGATCGGATATATTTATATGGGCCTGGGCTTCGGTACGGAGCTGGGGATGGTAGCTGCGGTGTTCCATATTTTATCCCATGCGGCGACAAAGTCCATGTTGTTTGTGGCCTGTCGCGGATTGTCCGAGGTATCCGGAAACAAAAAGGATTTTTCGGACTTAAAGGGTTCCGGATTTCGTAATAAGCCGGCAGGGGTAGCGTTTTCCGTAGGTGCTTTTTCCATGGTCGGTGTACCGCTGTTTGCAGGCTTTATTTCAAAGCTTTATTTGACGTCTGCCGCACTGGAAACAATGTCCGTAAAAATGGCAGTGGCGGTAATTGTTCTGGCAATCAGTACAATCTTAAACGCATTGTACTTTATTCGTGCGGTGATTTCCATCTATACCCCGCGTAACGAGCATTACCGGGAGGCGAATTTCCGTCCGGGAAAAACCTTTTGCGTCGGTATGGTATGTTTTATTGTAATTAATTTTGTGCTCGGTCTTGCTTCTTTCCCGATTATCAATGCGATAGAGCAGGGCTTACATATGTTTTCGTAACAAAGGAGGCAGAAGATGGGTAGAGAACTGGTATTAATATTGCAGATTCTGTTTCCGGTAGTGGCGGGCTGCCTTTTATTTGCTCTGAACCGGAAGGGCAATCGTAACATACAGAAATTGTATGTGTCTGCAGTGCTGGTAATAGAATGCTGCCTGGTGTTGGCAGGTTCTTTTATGCAGGAGACAGTTGTAGAGAGTTTTTGTGTAACACCGTCGGTTCGCTTACTTATGTGCAATGACGGACTTTCCCGCATATTTGGGGTACTGGTGGCTTTGGTATGGTTGCTTGTAGGAATTTATTCCTTCCGCTATTTAAAAGATACAAGAAAACCGGTGATGTTTTACGGATTTTATCTGATTGCTCTCGGTGTTTTGGAAGGACTCGGTCTTGCCGGAAATTTAGTCACCTTCTATCTGTTTTATGAATGGATGACTCTGATGACGGTCCCGTTTGTGTTTTATAACCGTACCGCGGAGGCGACTCGTGCGGGAAGAAAGTATTTGTTTTATTCCGTGGCCGGTGCAAGCTTTGCGTTGGCGGGGATTTTCCTGCTTTCCGGAAATGCGGAAGGTTTGTCCTTTGCCGGCGGGGCATTAAATGCCGATGCAAACACTACTCAGGTGTTGTTGGCGGCGGTATTGTTACTCCTTGGATTCGGAACGAAGGCAGGTATGTTCCCGATGCACGGCTGGCTTCCGACAGCCCATCCGGTGGCTCCGGCTCCGGCATCCGCAGTGTTGTCCGGAATCATTACGAAGGCCGGTGTGCTCGGTATTATCCGTAGTATGTACTATGTCATCGGAGCAGAGTATCTGGCCGGAACCTATGTGCAGACCGTATTTCTTATATTGGCGCTGATTACCGTATTTATGGGTTCTATGCTGGCTTATAAAGAAAAAGTATTAAAGAAGCGTCTGGCGTACTCTACGGTGAGCCAGGTGTCTTATGTATTGTTCGGTCTGGCGTTGTTTACGCCGGCAGGCCTTGCTGCGGCATTACTTCATATGGTATTTCATTCCGTAATTAAGAACGGTTTGTTCCTGTTTGCGGGGACTGTGATTCATCAGACCGGAGAAGAGCGTGTGGATGGTTTATGCGGTATGGGAAAATACATGCCGGTGACCTTCTGGTGCTTTACCTTTTCATCCTTGGCGTTGGTGGGGATTCCGCCGATGTCCGGTTTTGTCAGTAAGTGGTACCTGGCAAAGGGAGCCATGGAGGCATCCGTGGGAGTATTTTCTTACATAGGTCCGGCGGTATTATTGGTGAGTGCCTTGCTGACCGCAGGATATTTGCTGTCTGTTACCGCGGACGGTTTCTTGCCGGGTAAGGATTTTGTAGAGCCTACGCCGGAACCTGGGGAGGGGCATGTATCGATGCTCATTCCATGCGGTATTTTTGCGGCTGCGGCGTTATTGTTAGGTGTGTTTGCATCTCCGTTGGTTGAGTTAGTTACAAAGCTCGGAACGAGTTTGTTTTAAGAGAGCGGAAAGGAGAACAAAATGAGTCAATATCTGATGTTACTTCCGATTTTTGTACCGATTGTACTCGGTGCAATGATTCCGTTGCTTCGATTTGAGAATAAAAGAGCGCGACAGTGGTATGTCGGCGGAGTGGCTATTTTTAATACGCTTCTTATGTTTTATATTATGTTTGCGGTACGTCCGGAAGGAAATCTTATGTTGCTTAATATGGCAGGAAAGCTTTCTATTTCTTTCCATATGGATGGTATGGGCTGCGTGTTCGGTTCTTTAATCGCGGTTCTTTGGCCGGTTGCGACCTTCTATGCATTTGAGTATATGAAGCATGAAGGAAAAGAGAATACATTTTTTTCTTTCTATACCATGACCTACGGAATTACGGTTGGTATTGCGTTTGCGGGAAATTTGATGACATTATATCTTTTTTATGAGTTGCTTACCTTTGTGACATTGCCGCTTGTAATGCACGGAATGAGCAAAAAGTCCGTATTTGCGGGCAGACGCTATGTGACCTATTCGGTAGGCGGAGCAGCTTTCGCGTTTATCGGAATCGCATTTATTTTAACCTTCGGCGAAGGCTTTGATTTTGTATACGGAGGTGTATTGAACGGGGAATATACGGCATTACAGGAGCAATTACTCCGGGGAGCGTATGTGCTTACCGCATTCGGCTTCGGTGTAAAGGCTGCGGTATTTCCGTTCCATATGTGGTTGCCGACGGCCTCTGTGGCACCGACTCCGGTGACGGCTTTGCTTCATGCGGTGGCCGTAGTAAAGGCGGGAGCGTTTGCGATTATCCGAATTACATATTTCAGCTTCGGAACGGACTTACTTGCCGGAACCTATGCTCAGTATATTGTTATGGGAGCGGCGTTGGTAACGATTTTATTTGGGTCTACCATGGCTTTAAAGGAGCAACATTTAAAACGTCGTTTGGCGTACTCCACCATCAGTAACCTGTCCTATATTGTATTTGGAGCATCGTTAATGTCTCCGGCAGGATTGACCGGCGCATTGATACATATGGTGGTGCACGGTGTTGTGAAGATTACCTTATTCTTTTGTGCCGGTGCGGTGCTTTACAAGACGGGGCAGGAGTATATCTATGATATGCGTGGCATGGGAAAACGCATGCCGGTTACCTTTGCCTGCTTTGTGATCTCTTCTGCGGCGTTGGTAGGAGTTCCGCCTCTTCCGGGCTTTTTAAGTAAGTGGAATTTGGCAACCGGTGCGCTGGCCGGGAAGAATGTTCTTGCCTATGTGGGAATTGCGGTACTTTTGATTTCTGCGGTGCTTACTGCAATGTATTTGTTCCGTGTCGTATTTTTAACCTGTTTTCCGTCAAAGACGGGAGCGGAACCGGAGACAAAGCGATGTGAAGCCAATGGGTATATGACGGTACCGCTGGTTCTGTTATGCGTCATGATTGTACTTCTGGGTGTATTCGGACAACAGCTTACGGAGGTATTTGCTACCATTGCGAAGGGAGGTAGTTTGTTATGATAGAATCCTTACGGTTTGCAACGGATGGATTTCGCGTTGTTTATGCTTTACTGGCTACCTTGCTTTGGGTAATGACCTTGCTGTTTTCTAAGCAGTATTTTTACCGTCACAGACATCTGACACGGTATTTTGTATTTTATTTTATAACGTTTGCCGCAGTACTGGGTGTGTTCTTTGCGGCGGACTTACTGACGTTGTTTTTGTTCTTTGAGATTATGTCCTTTACTTCCTATGTGTGGGTGGCACAGGAAGAAACCGAGGCGGCACTGCGGGCGTCAAAGACCTATCTTGCGGTGGCTGTAATCGGCGGATTATCTATGCTCATGGGAATTTTTATGCTGGACCATGCCTTGGGAACGCTTACGATAGCGGAACTTCGAGAGGCAGCAGGTGCATTTTTATCCGGTCAGGGCGGAAACTTCGGGAACCGTCAGACCTATTTATATACGGCGGCAGCTTTGCTTGCGGTAGGCTTTGGCGGTAAGGCGGGCGTGTTCCCGTTACATATCTGGCTTCCGAAGGCACATCCGGCAGCTCCTGCACCGGCATCCGCACTTCTTTCCGGTATGTTGACCAAGTGTGGCATTTTCGGCATGCTTTTGATAAATTGTCATCTTTTGTTTGCGGATACAGCCTGGGGAAAGGTGATTTTGATTCTCGGTACGATTACGATGGTGCTGGGGGCTGTGTCTGCGTTGTTTTCCGTGGATATTAAGCGTACTTTGGCGTGTTCCTCCGTATCCCAAATCGGTTTCATTACCTTGGGTGTCGGTATGATCAGTATTATGGGCGGTCAAGGCATTGCATTGCAGGGAACGGTGTATCATATGGTAAACCACACCGTACTGAAGCTGGTATTATTCCTTGCTGCGGGTGTGGTCTATATGAATATCCATTCTTTGGATTTAAACAAGGTACGCGGATACGGAAGAAAGCATCCGTTTTTGGCGGCGGCGGTAGCCTTCGGCGGACTCGGACTTGCCGGAATTCCTGGATTTAACGGTTACATCAGTAAGACGTTATTGCACGAGAGTCTGGTGGAGCATATGCATCATCTGGAAGCTGCCGGGTTCCATTCCGAAATCGGTATGTTTAAGGCTGTGGAAGTGCTGTTTTTACTTGCCGGCGGTCTGACCCTTGCTTATATGTTAAAGCTCTTCATTGCGATATTTGTAGAAAAGGGCGATGGGGAAGAAACGAAAAAGAAGAGCAGCATGACAATTCTGTCCGGAATTGCCGTATGCGGTTCGGCATTGCTGATTCCGGTTCTTGGCCTGACACCGGATTTGATTTTTGCAAAAATCGGTAAAGCGGCAGAGGATTTTTTGGGTCCGAACTATTTTTGCGCGACTCCGGCCTTGCATGAAGAAACACATCAGATTCACTGGCTCGCTTTTGCAAATCTGAAGGGCGCTTTGATTTCCGTGGGAATCGGTGTTACGGTATATGTACTTGTTGTTCGTGGGCTTTTGATGAAAAAGGAAAACGGCAAAAGAGTCTATGTGAACCGTATTCCGAAGTGGTTTGATTTGGAGGAGTCCGTATATCGTCCGGTGGTTTTATATGTGTTACCGTTTGTTCTGGCACTGTTTTCCAGAATTTGTGATACTTTGGTGGATGGCGTGTCCGGCTTTTTGAAGGCTACGGTATTTGCTCCGAGAAAACACAAGATGTCTATCTGGGTCGGAACGAAAGTGACTCATATGTTAGGTACCCTTATGGATGGAGTTGTTTCTGTTTTAAATAAAACATTATTTCATAATCATCCGATTACAAAATCCTTTGTATCATTGTTTGCGGTAAGTGAACTGGAGGCACGTCAGACTTTTTCGCTTGTAACCGGAAGTGTATCCTTCGGCCTTTTGTTGGCGGCTATGGGACTTGCAATCTCATTGATTTATTTGCTTTTTTAAAAAATTTTGAAAAGTATTGAAACTCGCGTGCAAATTTGGTATGATAGAGGTAATATATAAAGGGGCTGGGATTGTGTTGCTAGGGAAATGATGCGTTTACGAAAGAGTTGGCAACAGCCAGGAAAGGTATGGGGATTACTATGGCAGGTATTATTTCGGTGAATCATATCAATCCGTTTTTATTATCGGCGCAGCAGATTTTAGCGCAGGTTTGCAATATTCAGACAAATGTAGGACAGCTTTCAAAGGACAATATGTGTATTGACGGTGAGCCGGTATTTATTATGTTAGGTATTACCGGAGAGATGACCGGACAGGTTTGTATTGTGTTTGATTTGGCGGTTGCAAAGGATGTGGCGTCTCGTATGATGATGGGTATGCCGGTGGCTGAGATTGATGATATGGCCAAGAGTGCGTTAAGCGAGCTGGGCAATATGATTATGGGAAATGCGGCTACATTGCTTTCCAATAATGATCTCAGAATCGACATAACACCACCGACCCTCGGTATGGGAGCGACGAAGTTGTCCTCTCCGAATATGACATCTATTAAAGTACCGCTTGTATATGAGAGCGGAGAGGTTAGGTTATACTTCTTATTGAAACTGGCATAAGCACAGGAAATACAAAAAGAAGGTGACGCAAAGGGCATCACCTCTTTTTTTGAGACTACGATACTATGGTTTAGGAGATGGGTAATGAGTAAGGTTAAGAAAAACAATTACGTATATCAGAGTAAGAAGGAGGAAACGTCCGGCTTTTGGAATAAGAAGCTGTATTTTCTTCTTGCGGCAATTGTAGTGGTAATGGTCGGCGTGGTTACGTTAATTTGTGTGGAAAAAGGTATGCAGAACAAACTTGTGGTAAACAACAAGTCATCCCATAATATTACGGGACTGCAGTTCTGGTATGAGGATGCAAACGGCGACTATATCGATATTATGGCGTTAGATTCTGTGGCTGCAAAGGAAAAAGTAACGAAGTCCACCGAGGATCTTGCATTATCCGAGCTTACGGGAGAGGCATGGTTGTCCATCCAGATTAAGTTCGAGGACGGCGGAGAAGCCTTACTTCAGACCGGACAGTTTTTATATGGGTTTGACGGCAGAATCAGTTTTGAGCTTGCGGATACGAAGGATGAGGAAGTTCTTGTTCGCATAAAAGCCGGCGAGGGATTATTTAATTCTACCTCGATTACCGGTTGTGATGATGTATACTATATCAATCCGAAGGATGGCTATACCGAATAAGGTATAGCCACTTCGGCGTTGAATAGAATAGATTAGGCGTCGCAGACGTTAGAAAGGGTAAAACTATGATTACATTATTGAAAAACGGCGCGTATGTGGTAAACGGTGAAGTTATCGAAGATACCGCAGACGGCAAGCAGAAGGTTGCTGCGTTATTAGGCTCTGTGCCGGCAGCAGAAGATGCAAAGAAGGCAACGCTTTCTTATGGGATTTTAGAGGCACATAATACCTCCGGTTCCATGGACAAGTTAAAGATTAAGTTTGATAAGCTTACCTCCCACGACATTACGTTCGTAGGTATTATCCAGACCGCAAGAGCCAGCGGACTCACCGAGTTCCCGGTTCCGTACGTTCTGACCAACTGCCACAACAGTCTTTGTGCGGTAGGCGGTACCATCAATGAGGATGACCACATGTTTGGTCTTTCCTGTGCGAAGCGTTACGGCGGTATTTATGTTCCGCCGCATCAGGCAGTTATCCACCAGTTTGCAAGAGAGATGTTGGCAGGCGGCGGCAAGATGATTCTCGGTTCCGACAGCCATACCCGTTACGGTGCATTAGGTACCATGGCAGTGGGCGAGGGCGGTCCGGAGCTTGTTAAACAGCTTCTCAATAAGACTTACGATATCAACATGCCGAAGGTAGTGGGCGTACATATGACCGGTAAGCCGGCAAAGGGTGTAGGTCCGCAGGATATCGCACTGGCGATTATCGGTGCTGTATTTGCCAACGGCTATGTTAACAATAAGGTAATGGAGTTCTTCGGTGAAGGCGTTCACAACATGAGTGTGGATTACCGTATCGGTGTAGATGTTATGACCACGGAGACCACTTGTCTTTCCTCTATTTGGGAGACCGATTCCGCAGTGGAAGAGTTCTACGAGATGCATGGACGTAAGGAAGACTACAAGGAGTTAAAGCTTGCGCCGGTGGCTTACTATGACGGTATTATTGAGGTGGAGCTTGACAAGATTCGTCCGATGATTGCAATGCCGTTCCATCCGAGCAACGTATATACCATCGCTGACTTAAAGGCAAACCTTGAGGATATTTTAGCTGAGGTTGAGAAGAAGGCTTTAGTCAGCCTTGATAACAATAAGGTTACTTATAAGCTTCGCGACAAGATTCGTAACGGCAAGCTCTACATTGAGCAGGGCGTTATCGCAGGTTGTGCAGGCGGCGGCTTTGAAAATATTTGTGATGCTGCGGATATCTTAAAGGATAAGTTCATTGGTAACGATGAGTTCTCCTTAAGCGTATATCCGGCCAGCCAGCCGATTTTCATGGAGCTTGTGAAGAACGGCAGAGTGGCAGAGCTTATGCGTGCGGGTGCTACCATCCGTACCGCATTCTGCGGACCGTGCTTCGGTGCAGGTGATGTTCCGGCAAACAACGGTCTCAGTATTCGTCACTCCACCCGTAACTTCCCGAACCGTGAAGGTTCCAAGGTTACCAACGGCCAGATTGCTTCTGTTGCTCTTATGGATGCACGTTCCATCGCTGCAACAGCTGCGAATAAAGGTTATTTGACAGCGGCAACAGATAT
>JAZUBD010000035.1:0-2741 GCA_045638305.1 Lachnospiraceae bacterium | reverse complement strand
GCATCGTCCGGGACCGGTTCATCCGTTGGCTCCGGTTCCTTTGTAGGAGCGGCGGTCGGTTCGTCCGTTGGTTCCGGGTCCTCCGTAGGAGCGGCGGTCGGTTCGTCCGTTGGCTCCGGTTCCTTTGTAGGAGCGGCGGTCGGTTCGTCCGTTGGTTCCGGGTCCTCCGTAGGAGCAAGGGTCGGTTCCGGGGTCAGACTCGGCTCCGGAGCTTCCGTTGGTGTCGGAGTCGGCTGATTTGCGGCTTCTTCCTGTTTTTTTTCAAAGGCAGCAATCTCTTCCTGCATGATCTTAAGATCTTCTTTGGAGAGATAGGACCAGTATTTTTCCGGAACTGCCAGAAGATATGTGGTCGGAATGGCGCCGTAATATTCCTCCAGCGTAATGTTTTGTTCCTTTAAATAAGTAGCCAGTTCTACACCGACATAACGGAAATGCCACGGTTCGAAATTATAGCCGGTAATCTCTTCTTTGCCCTCCGGATAGCGTAAAATCCAACCGTAAAGGTGAGCGTTTTCCAGTAGCCATGCATATTCCGGTGTTTTCAAAAAGTCAAAATTATTCTTATAGCCGGTGGCTTCACAACAAAGGTCAACCGCCAGTCCGGTCTGATGCTCCGAGGTTCCCTCCAAAGCATGATAGCGGGATACTTCGTAGTAGCCGTAGGCCTTCAGATTCCAGGAATAAATAGATCTTTGTAAGTTGTAGGAACGGAATCCGCAGCGGAGTACCAGATGATGACCGGCATCCTCTACGGCCGTAAACATCTCCTCTAAAGCGGTAGCTGCAATCGGCTGTAAATAGCGACGCTCGTTGATACCTTTATGGTAAATTTCCACCTCCGGTTCTACCATATACGGAATGTATTTGGAAGAAAGAGGATATTCTTTATTTACCAATACGGTATAAGTGGCCGTATCCGTATTTAATGGGGCCGGCTCCGGATAACAGAAGGTAAGATCGCCCGGCTTTTTAGACTGCACCTTTTTGCTGCCCAGAGGAACCCGGGTCGGTACCGGCGTCGGTGTCGGTGTTGAAGTCGGAGCCGGAGTGGCCGTCGGTTGCGGTGTAGGAATCGGTGTCGGTGTGGCAATTAACTCGTAAGGAGACGGAAGCCGCTCCGGACACTTTATGTTCGTAAAATCATAGGTTTTGGAAGGAACGGTATGTATGCCGGAATAGGCCGGAACTCTGTAATCCGCCGGCATATTCGTACGAAAATCAGGAAACCCACCCAACAATAATGTATTTATAATGAAAAAGATAATTGCTTTTCTGGTATTCATAAAAAGCCTCCAAGTGGTACATGCTACGTTGATTGTAAGAGTTATCGGAAAAAAAGTCAATGGAAAATCTTTGATTTTATACAAAAATCAATAGAAAAATGGGAAGAGAGAACATGTAAAGTTGCATCAGAAGAAGAAACAAAGTATAATAGAAGCGTAATATTTGAAAAAAGGTAGAAGGAAGCGGAGGAAGCGGATGAGTACCCGGAAAAAGCGTAGTATTTACTTGGCTGTAACAGTATTCTTATTTGTTGTCGAACTGTTCATCGCCTTGTTTGTGCATGACAAATTTATACGTCCTTATGTGGGAGATGTGCTGGTGGTAGTGTTACTTTATACGTTTGTACGTATTTTTATACCGGAAGGGGTGTGCCTGCTGCCGCTCTGGATTTTCCTATTTGCTGCCGGGGTGGAGGTACTGCAGTACTTCCGGATTGCGGAGGTGCTGGGGCTTTCGGACAACCGGATACTGTCGGTAGTTATCGGTTCGGTGTTTGATTGGAAGGATATTGTGTGCTACGGTGTGGGCTGCGGGCTGCTCGGGGTGTATGAGGGGCTGCAATGGTATCATGTAAAAAAGAAAAGGTTTGACAAATCCCGTAAATCGTGCTATAATCGGCACAAATAGTCAAAGGCAGTGAAGGAAAGAGTAGGTAACGAAGGGCTTTACAGAGAATTCTGCGTATGCTGAGAGCAGAAGAGTGGATACTTACCGAACATGGTTCCGGAGCTTCGCACCGAGGAAAAGTTTCTTAGGCTGCGACGGGTACGCCCGTTATCGTGTGCGACTGTAAACCGCAAGGGAGCAGTCAGTGAGGTGTGTTTCGCGAGGAATACATGAATTAAAGTGGTACCACGGAGTGTTAATATCCGTCTTTAAGTTCGCAGGGGCTTAAAGACGGTTTTTCTTTTTCTATGCCGGAGTTTTTAAGCTGAAAGATTCCGGCATGATTAATTTATGAAAAGGAGACAAAACTATGAAGAAAAAACTCACAGCACTTTTAGTAACAGCAGTACTTGCAATCGCTATGTTAGCAGGTTGCGGCAAGGACAAGGGAATTACCATTGCGGTTCCGAATGACACCACCAACGAGGCACGTGCATTGCTTCTTTTGGAGGAACTTGGGTATATTACCTTAAAGGATGGCGCGGGCATTACCGCAACCGTTAGAGACATTGCGGAGAATCCGTACAATATTACCTTTAACGAGGTAGAGGCGGCACAGCTTCCGAATGTATTGCAGGATGTGGATTATGCGGTGATTAATTCCAACTACGCAATTTCCGCAGACATTAATCCGGTAGAGGATTCTCTTGCCATTGAAGGCGCATTTTCCGCCTACAGCAACATTCTTGCGGTAAAGGAAGGGAATGAGTCCACGGATAAGATCAAGGCACTTGTAGCAGCATTAGAGAGCCAGGCGGTGGCTGATTATATCGGCAAGACCTATGCTG
>JAZUBD010000034.1:0-4034 GCA_045638305.1 Lachnospiraceae bacterium | reverse complement strand
GGTTCATCCATAATCAGGATATCTGCCTGCCGGTAAAAAGCTCTGGCTATGGCCACCTTCTGGCTTTCACCACCGGAAAGGTTCACGCCCTTCTCATCAAACTCCGTGGTAAGTCCCGTGGAAAGACCGTTCGGCAGCGTCTCGATTCGATCTCCGAATCCACTCTTATGCAACGCTTTCGTCACAGCCGCCTCTTCCGCTTTGCCGTCTCCTACATCCTCCAGCACCACATTTTCAAGCAAAGTTGCACCATACATCTTAAAGTCCTGGAATACGACACCCACACGGTTTCTGTAGCCGGACAACTCATATTCCTTAATGTCCTTTCCGTGATAGGACACCGTACCGCCACTCGGGTCATACAAACGCATCAAAAGCTTGATTAATGTCGTCTTTCCGGCGCCGTTGTAACCTACGATTGCCACGCGCTCACCGGGCTCTACCTTCAGACTGATGTCATGTAAAATCTCCTCGGACTCCTCCGTATAACGGAAGGATACGTTTTTCAGTTCCAATGCTCCCGTTCCCTCCGGCACTTCTTCGCCTACCCCCTGCTTCATTTCCGGTTCGTAAGCAAGGAAAGTTCTGATTTTTTCTATGTACAAACTGTTTTCGTTGGCCGCCGGCGCAATTTCCGCGATACCTCGCATACCTCGGCGCAAACGTCCTGTCTGATTAAACAATACCACCGCATTGCTGTAGTCAATGGTATGGAATACCGCAGCCTGGAAGATCAAATATGCCACATACAAGCCGTCCGTAATAAAGTCTCCGGCACAATAAAATCTTGCAAAGGACAGGCCGATTCTCTTGTTCGCCACCGCTTTTTGCTCTGCTACAATGGCATCGTTGGCTTCTTCAAACTCTTCCTTCAAAATCTTGGCCACATCCTTATTGAGACGCAACTCCTTCGCATAGTCGTTTAAGTAAAAGACACGACCGGCATAGTTCCGTTTACGTTCCCATGGATTTACTTTCATACGCACATCGTAATTCAGCTTATTTAACTTCTTCGCCAAGAAGAAGGATGCCACAAAGGATACCGATACAAACAAAATTCCGATAGAATCCGTCAAGATAAAGAACACACCGGTACTGATTAAGATGGTTATACTTTGTACCGTATTGTTTAAAAAAGTCAGGAAACGGTCAATGGAAGCCTCCGACTCCGACACAGCCAGTACAAACTCATTGTAATACTTCGGATTGTCGTAGCAGGACAAATCCAGTTCCGCTGCCTTTTCGTACATCTGCTCCTTTAACGCCTTATAAAGCTTCGGCTTTGCCCGATACACCATGGCATGCTGATAATATCCGCCAGGAATCGTCACCAACATCATGAGCAGCAAAAAGCCTCCCACAACTAAAAGTGCCTTCCAAAACGGTTCTCCGTACTCCGCACACTTTAATACGTACTGGATACAAAGGGTATGTTCGATAAAAATCATAATCTGCAACCGGAATCCGTCATACAAATGATACAGCATAAAGCCCGGTGCCGTTTTAAAACAAAGTTTCCACATAAACCAGAGATTACTGCATACTTTTTTCATTACTCAGCCACCTCCTTATCCGCAGCAAAGAAGCTTCCCTCTAAAGAGGTCCGGTCCGTTGCCAGATAGTTGATTGCCTGCTTTTCATACATATCCGCATAAGCTCCGTGATTTGCCATCAGCTTCTTGTGAGAGCCCTGCTCAATAATCGTACCGTTTTCCAACATAAATACCCAGTCCGCATTCTGTACGGAAGACAAACGATGGGAAATAAAGAGCATCGTCTTATCTTGTCCGTCCTTTAAAATACTTTCAAACAATTTATACTCCGCAATCGGGTCCAATGCCGACGACGGCTCATCGAAAATCTTCACCGGACGCTTTTGAACAAAAGCTCTTGCCACCACGATTTTCTGGTATTCCCCGCCGGAGAGTACCGCACCGTCCTCTGCAAATTCCTTTGTAAGAATGGTTTGAATTCCGTTCGGCAGGCTCTCTACTTTCTCGTAAACTCCCGCAAGCTTTAACGCCCGGACTGCTTCCGCCTCGTCACCTTCGGTTGCCTTTCGCATCAGTACATTTTCCAGTACCGACAAGGAGAAAATCTGGTAATCCTGAAAGGCTCCCGCAAAAAGTGCACGATACTTCCGAAGTTCATACTCTTTAATATTTCTTCCGTTTAAGAAAATCTCACCGGAGGTCGGATCGTAAAATCGCATCAAAAGCTTAATAATGGTGGACTTTCCGGCCCCGTTATGCCCTACCAGTGCATAGGTTTTCCCGCCCCGTAGCTCAAAGGACAAATCTCTTATAACCTCTTCGTCCTTATAAGAAAAGCAAACGTTACGGAACTCAATGCTATGAATGGTATCTCCCGGGTCATCTCCCGGATAATCCTCCGGAATCTTCTCTTCGTATTCTAAGAAATTACGCAGATTATCCACAAACAAGCCGTTCTTAAAGCCAGCCACCAAATAGTCCGTGAACCCGATTAATATCCAGGTACAGGATACCATCATACTGGTTAACACCGCCAGCTTCGCAAGGCTCATACTGTCATTTACAAGCGTACGATACGCACCGTATATCAACACCCCTTCAAAAATAAAGGAGAAGGTAAACTGCACATAGAACCAGTGAAGCACCACCGCCTTTACGGAATACTTCTTCGTTACATCCGCAACTCCCTTGATGGCCTCTCTGTAATCTCTGCGCATCAGGGAAAACACATTAGTCAGACGCACTTCCTTTGCATACTCAGCCAGATACATGACACGGTTTACATAAGCCGTTCTGCGGTTATGGGGTGCCATATCCTTATTCCGGTTAAAATCAATCTGTCCCAGCTTTCGGTTAAATACAAAATTACCGATAATCGGGAAAACAACAAACAGTACCGACCATTTATCAATGTCATACATCAGATAAAAGCCCAACACCGCTGCAATACTTCCGAAAAGTACGCCCCAAAGATTTGAAATGGTCTCAATCAGCTTATCCGCCGCCCCCTCCGTTGCCAGTGTATACTTATTATAGAACTCACTATCCTCGAAACAGGAAAGCTCCACATTGGTAGACTTCTCAAACAAGCGCAGGTTCAGCTTCTTGTACACCTTTGCAGTAGCAATAGGCCATACCTTCCCCTCTAAATATTGGTTATAAAGTGTCATGGATGCAAATACCGTCACCGTCACACCCAGAAAAACAAAAATCGACGTCACTTCCTGTTCCGTCTCCATGGCATTGATGACATACCGCATAAAAAACGCACTGTAAAACAGCCACTCAAAATACCCCAGAACCCTGGCCACCGCCATATGTATCACCAGCTCCGGCGCAATCTGCCACCCCAGCTTTAATGCATACAGGTTATTTTTCAGTGCTCTGGTACGAGTCTTTTTCTTCTTTTTCATCCCTCTTCTCCTCTCACTACCGAACAACAGGTACACTCTCCCCCTAAATATACCATTTTCCCCGAACATTTTCTTGACTTTTTGAACACTTCTTAAAAAGATGTATTTCGTCTACTATAGCACCACAAATTCCAGCTGTCAACCACAAAAATGAGAAATTCTTCCTGTTAATACGAAAAAATCACAATTTTCCTCTGTCGTTTCCCGACGAAATACGTGGAATCCTAAGGAATTATTAAGAAATCAGGTACTGATTTTTTCATTTATCTGTGGTAATATAGTCGTAGTATCAAAATTACGTTCGGTGGAGGTTTTTGATGTACCAGATATTAGTATGTGATGACGATAAAGAAATTGTTGAAGCAATCCGCATTTACTTGTCCGGCGAAGGCTATCAGGTAATTGCGGCATACAACGGAAGAGAGGCCTTAGAAGCGGTTCATAACGAGACGCCGCATCTTGCAATTCTCGACATTATGATGCCGGAGATGGATGGACTTCGTCTGACCGGAAAGCTTCGTGAGGAAGGATATGCCTTCCCGATTCTTTTCTTAAGTGCAAAAACCGAAGACACCGACAAAATTCTCGGTCTTAACATCGGTGCGGACGACTACATTACAAAACCGTT